>JANMGF010001027.1:0-6822 GCA_031374535.1 Polyangium sp. (in: bacteria) | reverse complement strand
CGCGGATCACCGACGGCTTCGTGACGATCCTCGGCCCGCACGATCCGCTCGATCCGCCGAATTTGCCTTACGGAGCGCCCGAGGGGCTCGGCTACGTGAGCGGTCCGCTCGGGCCCGAGACGGACGTGTATTCCTTCGCGGCCATCCTGTTCGAGCTGCTCTGCGGGACCGCGGCGTTCGCGCCGAAGACGGGCGAGCCGACGTCGAAGGCGCTCGCGCGTTTCGTGTCGGGCGAGAGGCCGCAGCTCGGCCGCGTGCGCGCGACGTTGCCCGCGGAGCTACGCGACAAGCCGGATCTCGTCACGGCGCTCGATCGCGAGCTCGGCCGCGCGATGAGCATCCATCCATCCCAGAGGCACGGGTCGATCCGCCAGCTCTGGCTCTCCCTCGATTCCCTCTTGCGTGAGGCCGTGCGGCCGACCGCGAGTGGTGGAAACGTGCCGGACGAGCCCTCGAGTTTCGACTCGATTTTCCCGCGATCCGCCGAGGGCGCGCGCCTTGCCGCCGCGATGCCGCCGCCTCCGCCCTCCGCCGCGCCTGTCGCTGCGCCGATGCCCGCGTGGGAACAACTCGGCCCTGCGATCGCAGGCGAACGTCTACGCGCGGCGATGGTCGTCGAGGATGGACGCGCGGTCGTGGCCCTCGGCGCGCGCGGGGTTTACCGGCTCGCGCATGGTGTTTGGTCCCCTGCGCCGCTGCCTGCGGGGATCGACGCGCGGACCGTGCGAGGCCTCGCGCGGCTGCCCTCGGGCGAGCTTCTCCTCTTCGGCGACGCGGGCCTCTGCCTGGCCCTCTCGTCACGCGGCACGACGCGCAGGATCTCGATCGCGGATCGGGACATCACGCTCCTCGCGGCGCACGCGGACGATCGTGGCCTCGTGCTCGTCGGCGAACGCGCGTCCCGACCGGGCGGCGTGGCGATCCTCGTCCCGCACGAAGGCGCGCCGGCCATGCTCGCCGCGCCCGACACCACGCGCCTCGCGGGCGTCACGCGCACGAGCGGCCACGTGATCGCTGTCGGCACGCAGGGCGCGATCGTGGAGATCGGCGAGCGCGGCGCGCGTGACGTGCCGTGGGGCCGCACGGGGCACCTTTACGCGATCGAAGCGGGACCGGGCGGCATCGCGTACGCCGTGGGCAGCGGAGGACATGCGCTCCGGATCGAGCCTGGGCATGGCGGCGCGGTCGCGACGCTCGAAGGCGTGCAGACGACGCGGGATCTCCTCGGCGTGGCAGTCGATCCGACGACGGGCGGCGCGTGGGCCGTCGGCGCCGACGCGCGGCTGCTCGAGCGACAGGAGGGCGGCTGGATCCGTGTCCCCCTCGATCCGTCGGTGACGAGCGCGCTCGTCCTCGTGTGGCCTCGTGCCCCGCGGGTGGTGGTGGTGGCGGAGGACGGATCGGCGTTTTCGTGTTTTACGGGGCGCTGAACGAGGCGTGCTTTTTGGAGAACGAGCCTCCTGTCAAGAGGCTTGTCGCTACCGGCAGTGGTTCGTCGTCCAGATCGCCTTGCGGTAGTCGAAGGCGACGAAGTCCGCCTTGCCGTCCCCGTCCACGTCGCCTGTTGCGCCGAGGGCCTGGTCCTGAAAACTGGGAAACCAGATCCCCTGGCCAAGTCCACCGATGGCCCCGTATCCTTCCGGGAAGTTCGTCCCCGTGGAGAGATTCACGTACCAGGCGGCGATCCAATGCAAATAACGGATCGCGTCGGCCTTCCCGTCGTTGTCGATGTCCGCGAACATCATGTCGACATCCTGGGTCCTGCCTTGCCGCTCGAACCACAACGTGGGCGGCTCGAACGAGCTCCCGGTCGAGCGTGCCACGTGCAAGAAATACTTCGGCGTGAATTGAACGTCGCCCGAGTAGCTGATGGCGTCGGCCTTGCCGTCTCCGTCCACGTCGGCGAGGAATTGCCCCGCTGAGCCCGCGCCAAACCCCTCGATCCAGAGCTCGGGCGTCGAAAAGGAGGTCCCCGTCGACAGCGCCACGGACCATCTCCCCGACGCGTCGTCGAACGACACGGCGTCGACCTTCTTGTCGCCGTTCACATCGGCGACGAGCGGCCGCCTGTATCCGTATCCGATGGGGAATTGCTCGAGCCAGATCGAGGGCTCGGCGAACGACGTCCCCGTCGAGCGCGCCACGGACCACTGG
Source organism: Polyangium sp. (in: bacteria) (assembly GCA_031374535.1). Classification (GTDB taxonomy): domain Bacteria; phylum Myxococcota_A; class Polyangia; order Polyangiales; family Polyangiaceae; genus Polyangium. The sequence continues at coordinate 4,668 of JANMGF010001027.1, read as the reverse complement.
CCCTCCTTGGTGACGGCGATGGCGTCCGCTTTCCCGTCTCCATCCACGTCCCCGACCGCGCCGTCTGCGAAGACGCCGTGATCCGCGCTCCAGACCGAGCTTTCGCCGAACGAGGTGCCGTTCGAGAGCGCGACTTCCCAGGCAACAGGCGCATCGTCGACGTAGTGGAGGACGGCGTCGGCCTTCTTGTCGCCGTCCACATCGGCGATGTGCCAGCTCCTGTGACCGCCGTCGAAGCTCGAGGACCAATCCCAGTCCGCGCCGAAGCCCTCGGCCCACCGGTTGTTGCACCGCGCGCCTGGGTGCACCTTCTCGACGTCGCACCGCATGAAGACCGCCTGTCCGGCCGAGAAATGGCTCTGGCACCCCTCGAAGTAAGACATGAAGTTCCGCACATCGGGCGTCGAGCCATCCTCGCAGTCGACGGCGCACGAATTCCCGTCCAGCGTGCATTGGCCGGGGAGCGCCGCGCCCCCGCACGAGAGGAGCGACGCGTCGACGGGCCCCGGATCATACGGCGTGTCCGCGATGAGGTCCCCATTGAGCTTCGGATCCTCGGGGTAATCGGGGTTGTAGTAACAGTCGTGCGTGTGGCTGAGGCCGAGGACATGGCCGATCTCGTGCGTCAGCGTGGCGGGACTCGTGAAATCGCCATAGAGATCTCCGAACATCGCGTAGGTGGGGTACGCGGTCATGATGGCCCCGCAATGATTCGCCAGGCCGCCGCCGAGCTCCTCGTCGGTCCCGAAATCGATCGAGCCCACGTAGAGGATCGGGATTGCGTCGTCCGAGAGCGCGCTCAGGTCGCCCTTGCAAAGGGGGCTCCCGCCTGGCGGGAGGTCGTAGAGCGCGTCGTCCGGGGGAAGCTCTTCCACGTCCACGAGCACGAACTGGAGATTGGCGGGCGCGAAGTGCGCATTGAGGGTGACCATGTCGAACATGGGCCGGGACTTCGGTACGGCCGGCTTTCCTGCGGCGTTCGTCGCGATCCGGGCGCGGACGCGCAGCGTCTTTGGACCTGCGGACTGGTCGCCGAGGACGTCACGCACGGCGGGGTTCGCACAATCGTCTGACAGGGGCTTCGGCGGGGGATCGGGGAAGGCGTCGGATCCGCATGCGGCGATGAGGACCATGGCGGGACCGAAGAGAAGGATCGCGCGTTCGAGCATGATGGCGACAGTTTACCGGAACCGCGCCTTGCTCTTCGAGAATCTACCCCCTCGCCGCGGGAAACACCCTTCCTCCTCACAGAACCCAACGCCGCGCCCGGGCCCTCTCCCTTCCTCCCCGCGGATGGCCCCCGCTCGCCGTCCGCGCCTCCTCTTCCTCCCGCTCTCTCAGCCCCCTTGCCCTTCCGTGCTCCCTTCCTCCCCGCTCGTCGCCTCCTCCGGCTCCGCGACGCGGCCGGGACGCCTACCTGACGGACGTACCTGCCGCGCCAGTGTGTCCTCTTCCACGAGCCGCAAGAGGCCCGACAGAGACCCCGCGGATCGCGAGAAGACATCGTCGTTCCTGTCCATCGCCACAGCCTTCCCGTCGCTCGCCGCCTGCGCCTCGCGCGCCTCCCGCGCCACATCCGCGAGCGATTGCTCCAGCGTCGCGATCGGCCCCGTCAGGTCGGCGACCCATTGCGATGGATCGAGCGCCAAGCCTTTTCGCCTCGGCTTCGGCCAGGAGGCTGCGGGCCGTGACAGCTCGTCGACGAGCCGCTTCGCCTTCGCCAGGATTGCCTTCGGCTCGACCTCGGTCTTTCCATCGAGGCCGAGCTCCCGCAGGATCCCCGCGCCGAAGGCCGCCTCGAGTGTGCTTCGGATCTCCACGACCTCGTTCGTCAGCTTCGCCGCCGCCTCATCGCGCCGCTCCCGCGGTCCTGCGTCATCGGAGAGCTCCTTGTCGTAGGCATCGCTCTTCTCCACGAGCGTTGCGTTCGCTGCGCGCAGCCGCCTTGCGACGAGGAGCGCGACGAGTCCGACCTCGGGCATCACCTCGCCCGGCTTCAAATGCTCCGCGAAGGTCGCCGCGAACTTCTCCTGCAACCGCGCTGCGTGGGTGTCTGCCGCCGACGCGACGAACACCACCGCTCCCTGCCGATCGGTCACCTGCTTGGCCATGGATTCCTCCTCCTCCTGAACGGCGGAAGACAACGCCGACGACCGAATGCGAGGACCGACCGGCGTTCTTCCCGTGCTGGCGTACGAGGCGCCCTAACAGATATGCATCCAGCGCGTCAAGGGGGATCGTTGCGCACCTCATGAGCCGCGTGCTGGAGCAGTGTTCATCCGTGGTTTCTAGGATCCGGTTTGCCGCCAACAAAACATTTACGACACGCGGGACGTGCGTAGAATGAGCGGACGAGGGGCGAAGGCGTGGCGGAGCTCAAGTACATCAACCCGAGTGCGAGTGACAGGGGATGGCTGAACGTCAGGAACGCCTCGGGAGATATCGTGGTGGTCCCTGCGTGGCTTCAGGTGCGGGTCGACAGCAAGAAGGATGGCCGGACGAACTTCACCTTCATGGAGGGCTCCGTTCCCAACCTTGGGATCGTCGCGGGCAAGAAAGGGAGCGTCAAGACGATCGAGCCGACCACGGGGTTACCGACGCTCGTGGACAACCCTCGCGACCGGCGCAGCGAAGAGGGGCTCCTCTTCGTGGACTTCGACGACAAGGTCCGCTTGGTCGACAGTTTCACGATGCTCATCGGCAAGCTCTGGATGGGAGCGCGCTCCGGCAAGACGTCGCGCGGACCGTATGAGGTGCGGATGGAGGTGGGGGATCTGCCCGGCGGCCTGGCGCCTGGAAACGAAGCATGGAGCGCGCTCGGCCTGCCCGATTGGGCGCACGATGGGGACTATCCCGCGTTATGGGACACGGCATGGTTCCCGATCTACACCGGCCAGGCGAACATCCGGAATCTCGACAACGAGAAGCATTATCTCCACTGCGGAAAGTATTCATCCGGGTGTCTATCGGTCGATCCCCATCACTGGGACACCGTCTACGAGTATCTGATTCATCGACGCAAAGGCCCTACGCGGGTGGGTGCGGTCCACATTCGTTACACGAAATGATCGGGATGTCATGAAGAACCTCTCCCTCGAAGTCGCCTCGGGCGACGCGCTCGACGTACGACATTTCTCTGTGACCGAGCAGCTCTCCGCGCTGTTTCAGGTAAACATCGTCGCCGTCTCGGAGAACCCGAGCATCGATTTCGACGCCGTCGTGGGCCAACCTGCGCGCTTCGCGATGCAGGCGGGGCTTCACCCGCGGTCCTGGTCGGGCCTGTGCAATCATTTCGAGCTTTTGCGCTCGGAGCCGACGGGCCTCTCCACGTATCGCTTCTCGATCGTGCCCACGATGTGGCTTTTGACGCAGCGGAAGAACCACCGAATGTTCCAGCAGATCTCGGAGCCGGACATCGTGGTGAAGCTCCTGTCGGAGTGGGGCATCGAGCCGGCGCTGAAGATCGACAAGGGGGCCTACAAGAAGCGGAAGTACCGGGTGCAATATGCCGAGTCGGACTTCGCCTTCGTGAACCGGATGCTGGAGGACGCTGGGATCACCTATCATTTCGTGCAGGAGGGCGAGGAGACGAAGCTCGTGCTCTCGGATGCGCCGCAATCGAATCCGCGGCGGGACGTACCGCTCAAGTTCCTGGACGACGTGAGTTTGGTGCAGAAGGTCGAGATCGAGTTCGTGACGTCGGTGCAGGTGCACCAGCAGGTGCGTCCTGGGAAGTACGCGATGCGGGATCACGATTACCGCAAGCCGCCGACGTACAAGCTGATGTCGAAGGCGAAGAAGGGCTTGCCGGTGGAGGAGAAGCTCGAGCGCTTCCAGTACACGCCGGGGGCCTTCCTGTTCGGGGCGGAGACGGGGGAAGCGACGCCGAGCGCGGATGACAAGGGAAAGGCGCGAACGGACGAGAAAGAGGCGGCGCTCCTGGCGCAGAAGCGATTGGACGCGAAGCGCGGGAAGGGGTGGGTATGCACGTTCGAGACGAACGCGTATGACCTCGCGCCGGGGGTGGTGATGAGCATGATGGGCCATCCGCATGCGGCGCTGGGGGACGGGAAGGCGCTGCTCGTGGTGGAGGCGACGCTCAACGGGACGGCGCAGGGGGAATGGTCGATGCGGTGCGAGGCGCGGAAGGCGGAGCTTTCGTTCCGGCCGGAGTTATCGACGCCGAAGCCGAAGGTGAACGGGGTGGAGAGCGCGACGGTGGTGGGTCCGGCGGGGGAGGAGATCCATACCGACGAATTTGGGCGGGTGCGGGTGCATTTCCACTGGGATCGCGAGAGCAAGATGGATGATGGGAGTTCTTGCTGGATCCACGTGAGTCAGCCGTGGGGTGGTGCGGGGTATGGCGGGACGGCGCTGCCGAGGATCGGGCAGGAGGTGCTGGTGGATTTCCTGGGGGGAGACCCGGACCGGCCGGTGATCGTGGGGCGGGTGTACACGAATTTGCAGAAGACGCCGTACAAGCTGCCGGACAACAAGACGCAGAGCGGGTTGAAGAGCCAGTCTTCGCCGGGGGGCGGGGCGTCGAACTATAATGAACTCATGTTTGAGGACAAGAAGGGGCAGGAGCTTGTCCGCATGCAGGCGGAGAAGGATTTGAACAAGCTCGTCAAGCACGACGAGCAGGTGGCGATCGGGAATGATCGGACG
>JANMGF010001018.1:0-4389 GCA_031374535.1 Polyangium sp. (in: bacteria) | reverse complement strand
GTGGCCGTGATGGGCAGCGAGATCACGGGTTTGGTCATCACCTCACCGACCGACCCTTCGAGGCGGAGCGCGCGGGCGGCGGCGAGCACCTCCTCGATGCTGAACACGCCGACGATCTTGCCGTCCTCTTCGACGTAGACGCGGTGGACGTGCTCCGTGACCATGATCCGCGCCGCCTCCGTGGCGTCGGCCCCGGGCGCGACCGTGATGACGCCCTTGTGCATGTGGTCGGTCACGGGCTCGGCGGGCAGGTCGATCGGCTGGATGCCCGCGAGGGACGCCGGTTGGAGGCGCCCGATCCGCAGGAGATCGGTCAAGGAGACGACGCCGAGCGCCTTGCCCGCCGCGTCGATGACGGGCGCCGACGAGATGCGCCGCGACGCGAGAAGCAAATACGCTTCATCAATCATCGTGTCGGGGGTCACCGACAGCACGGGAGACTTCATCAGCGTCGAGACGAGCATGGGCGGCAGGATCATGGGCGGCGCCGCCAGGCAAGACGTCTGCCAAGCAAAATGCGGGGGCTCGTGACAGGGGTCGAGGCGGTTTTTGCGCAATCCTTGCGTTTGGCGCGCAACCGTTGCGCGATTTCCGCCGCCCACAAACATGGTCTCTTCACAGAACTTCACAGCGCGGCGGCGAATCCTGTGTACGCTCGTTCAAAGGAGGATTTCCTATGGTTTCACTTCGTTCCGTGGTGTTCGTCGCGGTTTCTTCGTTCGCGCTCGCGGCTTGTGGGGGCGGGAGCACCGTCGCCATCGAGCTGACCGACGCGCCCGTGACCCTGAGTACGATCGAAAAGGTCGAGATTTCCTTCGGGAAAGTCGATGTGGAGAGCGGCCATTCCTGCCACGGTGGCGACCACGAGGGCGCGCGGAAAGGGGGCGAGGGGGAGCGGGAGCAGTGGACGACGGTCAATGAAAAAGCCGGCACGTTTGATCTGCTCACGCTGCGAGATGGAGTGACCGCGCCCCTCGGCGAGGTCGAGATGTGGGGCGAGGTGCAGGGCGTTCGTCTGCAAATCGACGCAGCCGGGACGAATCAGGTCGTCATGAAGGACGGGACGATCTGCGCGCTCGACACGACGGGCGTGACCGAAGCCAGCATCCGCATGGGGGAAGGCGCCGAGGTCGAGCTCGCGCGGGGCGGGCGCACCACGATCGTCGTCGATTTCATCGTCGAGGAGTCGATCGAGGAGGTCTCGGCCTGCAACTTTGCGCTCCGGCCGGTGCTCGCCGTCAAGAGCGTCACGCACGCCGACGACGACTCCTGATCGCGATGCAAGGTGGCGAGGCAACCACCAGCCTCCCATAAAACCTGCCTGAACCCCCGACAATCCCGATGAAGACTCGCCCTGCGCCTGTGCGGTGAGGGTGCCCGATGCACCAACCGGGGCCATCCCTACGCAACCCAAAGCTACCATCCATCTCGCGCTCGAGGCCGGTTTTTCGGCGGTCTCATCGATGCAGAATGACAGCGCACCGTAGGCGCGAGCGCTCGGCGGTATTCGGGAGGGAGGGGGCGCCTTGGAACGAGTTCGGGTCCTCGTCATCGATGACGACACAACATTCGGTTCGAGCGTGGTCCGACGGCTTTCGGCGGTCGGGATCGAGGGCCGCTTCCACCAGGGGCCCTTCGGGTGCCTGCAGGCCATTCGCGACATGCGATGCGACGTGGTCGTGCTCGACGTCAATATGCCGAAGCTCGATGGCCCGCTCGTCATTCGGATGATCCGCGACTCCGTAGGAATGGGTACGACCCGGGTCCTCCTTTGCAGTAACATGGAGCCCGGGCCGCTCGCGCGGCTCGCGACGGCGTCGGGAGCCCACGGCTTTCTCGCCAAGCAGGCCATCGAGGTGGAGCTCGTCCCGAAGCTCCGTGCGGTGCTCGCCCTGCCGCTCTCGAGGCCGGTCGCGACCCGGAAGACCCGCGCGAAGGCGGTTGAAGGAGCGGACACATGGCACGGAAGGGGAACTGGACGGTAGGAAGACAACTCGGGGCGGCCCTCGCGTTACCGCTCGTCTTTCTGCTGCTCATCGGCTCGTACGCGTACACGACCACGCAGCGCCTCCTCGTGGCCACGGGCGCCGTGGCCCACACCCGCGAGGTCCTGACGACGCTCACCGACACGCTCTCGGTGTTTCAGGACATGGAAACGGGCCAGCGCGGCTACGTGCTCACCGGGGACGAGGCGTTCTTGCAGCCCTACCGCGAGGGCAACAAGACCATCGATCGAGCGATCGAGGAGGTCGCGCGGCTGACGGGCGAGAACGAGGGCCAGCGGCGGCGCGTCAAGGACCTCTCGCGGCTCGTCGGGCAGGAGCGGCGCACGCTCGAAGCCGTCATCGATCGGCGCAACCGCGAGGGGCTCGAGGCGGCGGCGAAGCTCGTCTCCACGGGGCAAGGCAAACGCACCATGGATGCGGTGCGAGGCGTCATCGACGCGATGATGGCCGAGGAGCGCACGCAGCTCGGGGCACGAACCGCCGCGGTGGATGATCTCGTGCGTGCGTTCGCCCGGGGGCTCGTGGGCGCGTGTTTGTTCGCGTTTGTCCTCGTGGGCGGCGTGGGCCTGCTCCTCGTTCGTTCGTTGAAGGAGAGGATCGGGGCCGTCGCGCACCGCATGCGGAACGCCGCGCGTGAGCTCGAGGCCGTGTCGGCGCAGCAGGCAAGTTCGACGGCGACGCAGGTGACGACCTCGGAGCAGGTGTCGGTGACGATCCGCGAGCTCACCGCGACGGCGCGCCAGATCGCCATGAGCGCCAACCAGGTGAACCGCGTCGCCGAGGACACGGCGGAAGCAGCGCAGGGAGGCGACGCGACGATGCTCTCGGCGCGCGCAGCCGTGGAGGCGACACGCAAGCAGGTGGACGACGTCGTCGGGCACATGCTGGGGCTGAACAAACGGTCCCAGGAGATCGGCGGGATCGTCGACATGATCCGCGACCTCTCGGAGCAGACGAACATCCTGTCGATCAACGCGACGATCGAGGCGGTCGGGGCCGGCGCGGCCGGGAGGCGCTTCAGCGTGGTGGCGGGCGAGATCCGGAAGCTCGCCGATCGCGTGAGCGCGTCGGCGCAGAACATCCAGCGTTTGATCGAGCAAGTGCGAGGCGCGACGGACGCGACCGCGACGGTGACGGAGCACGGAGCGAAGGCCGTGGATGCGAGCACGAAGAGGTTCGCGGAGGTCGGCGCGAGCTTCGAGCGGATCCGGTGGTTCGTGGCGAACACGGCGGCGTCGTCGCGAGAGATCGAGACGAGCACGCGGCACCAGACGACGGCGATGGAGCAGGTGAGCGTGGCGATGGGGGCGGTGTCGAACGCGGCGCGTGAGGTCCAGGAGAGCGCGACGCAAACACGGAAGACGGCGTCGGAGCTGGCGATGGTGTCGGAGGAGCTCTTGCGGCTCGTGAGGGATCAGGGGCCGGGGCGGGTGGTGATGGCGAGAGGCTAGCCGGTCAGGCGGAGGGGACGAAGGCGCCCGCGATGCTGGCGGCGACCGCGACCGTGACCGGGATGGTGAAGTTGTCGTCGAGGCGGGAAGAGACGAGCTCGGCAAGGGCGCCCCCGGCGGCCCCGGCGCTGGCGACGAGCAACATCGCGGGCAGCGGCAGGCCATGGAAGGCGGCGAGGGTCGCGAGCGCGGCGAGGGTGCCCACGGCGAAAAAACCAAGCGTGCCCTCGAGCGAGCGGTTGGCGAGGATCTTCGTGCGCCCGAGCCGCCGGCCGATGAAGCCCGCCGCCGGGTCGGCCAGGCCAAGGACCACGACGCCAAGCTCGGCCGCCTGAAACGAAGAAAAAAGCGAGAGGCCGACCAGGGCCGTCAGGTACCACGTGGACGAGTTGACGCGGTGCCGCTCCTGCGGGTGGGCGACGCGCGAGAAGAAACGCATCATCCGCTCGTTGAGGGTCGGGCTCTGGCGCCGGGCGATCTCGACGGACCAGGCCCACACGGCCAGCGAGACGCTCACGGCGATAAGCCATCCTCGGCTCGGGACGAGCCGGAGCAGGACGAGCGCGACGAGCGCGGAGGCCACGTGGAAGAGGCTCCGCGCCACATTCTCGGGCCGCACCGGAGGCATGGCTGCCTGTCGGGGCGCGGCGGTCGTCCGGAAGGGCATGGCGCTCATGTCGAGCGAGGTCGAATCGAGAGCGGGCTTGGACACGGCGACGGGAGGCTACCCCCAGGGGACCACCCCGAGTTTCAGCTTTCTGTCATTTCGCCGGATGACGCGGCCGCGGAATGGTTCAGCTGGCCGCGAAAAGCTCAGGCCCCTCGCGCCATCCGACGCACGGCGTCAATGGTGGACATGGGGATCTTGCCGCTCGACGATACGGACGGGGCGGCGCTTTCGGCGAGCCGTTGCAGCATGGCCTCGGCCACCG
>JANMGF010000907.1:0-4050 GCA_031374535.1 Polyangium sp. (in: bacteria) | reverse complement strand
CGGCTCGGCGCTCGTGGTGACGGAGACGCGAGCCCCGCCGGCGTCGATCGTGGAGAGCACGACGTCCCGCACCTCGAGCCGCGTGCTGCCGTCGGCGAACGCTCTTGCGGAGACGAAGGAAAGGAGCGCCGCGAAAAGCATCGCGGAGCGCGGTTTCGTCAGCATGCGCCCGATGCTAACCGGAGGACGCCCGAAAGGCCCAGTTCGTCGCTAACGCCGCTCTTCGTTGTTCGTGTTCGCCGTGGGAAACAGCGCGATCACGCGCGTCACGGGGGCGATCTCCGGATGCGCCGGATCCTCGCGGACGAAGACCACGTCCCCGTCGCGGATGCGGTCCACCCGCCAGTTGATGGCCACATCGACCCCGGTAGCCCCGCCCGTACGGACGATCTCTGGTTTGCCGACGTAATCCCCGACCTTGACGACCCACCCCACGTTGGCGGGGTCGATGAAAAGCGCGCGCGGCGCCGAGCGCGTGACGAGGCCGGAGAGCGTGAGCTCGTCGAGCGCATACCGCTCGATCACCACCTGCCGCTGGACCACCGAGCGCCCCTTGGCCTGCTGCGCGAAGACACTCGCGAAGCCGCGGAAGGGGTCGCGGTTCTTCTCGGTCTCGGTGAAATCGGACTCGGTGAACTCGCGCTGCGGGAGCTCGACAGGCGCGTTTTTCGCGGCCGCCGCAGCCCCGCCGTCGGTGCCCACCCCTCCATCGGGCGAGGCGTTGGCGGCGCCCGGCGGAGGGGTCGGGCTCGGAGGCGGCACGTACATTTCGTCGTCCCCGCATCCGGCCGCGAGCGCGGTCGGTACGAGCACGGCGAGGGCCAAAAGCAGAGGCTTCGCGACCTTCATTTCCCGGTCCCCCTGCGCTTCGCCCCGTCCTTGCCGTCGAGCCGGAGCGCGCGGAAGGCGGTGCCGAGGCACTCGACGGTGACCTCCGGCTCGACGGGCTGATCGGGCGACGCCGCGTTCTTCTTCGTCGAGAGCTTCATCTGGATGTCTTCCATGTTGGTGACGCGGTCGAGTTGACCCACGCCGTGGAAGAACTTTGCGATCTGGTGATACCTGCCGGAGAGCGTGAGCTTCATCGGCACCTTGGCGAAGAAGTCTTGCGGGACCTCGTCGACGGGCGTCCAGCTCGTGAGGTTCACGCCGGCGATCGTGGCCGTCTGCTGGAGCGAGGCGAGGAACGCGGGCGTCTCGGGGTCGTCGGGCAGGATCTTTTTCGTCTGCTCGGCGCGCGCCTCGCTGCGGATCTTCTCCTCGCGATCCTTCTGGTAGGCCTCCTTGATGGCCTCGGCTGCGCGGAGCTCGGACCGGAGTGAGCCCTCGCGTTGCTTGGCGGCGGCGAGGTCGTTCGAAAGGTCCTCGTACACGAAGACGAAAAAGAGCGCTCCGACGAGCGTCATGAAGAGCAGGCCGACGCCGATCTTGCCTGCGAGCGGCAGGCGATCGAGCGACGAGCTTCCCGCCGCGGGGGCTTTGGCGGCCATCAGTACCTCACCTTCATCTGAAGGGCGAAGCTCACGAGGTCGATCTTCGCGACGCGATCCTCGTCCTTCTTTCCGGGCAGGAGCGTGACCTCGTGGAAATAAGGTGAGAGCTTGAGCCGCTGCGCGAGCTCGTAGACGTCGTTGCCGTCCCGCGCGAGGCCCTCGATCCGCACCGTACGTTGCCCCTCGAGGTACGCCGTGAGCCAGAGCCTCCGCGTGTCCCAGGCCGGGTTGAAGACGGCGAGGGGGTTTTCCTTGCGTAGCTTGGCGAGTTTGTCTGGATCAGCCGACGGTCCTTTGCCGGCCGACATGATCTGCGCGAGCTCGATCAGCACCGCGGTCGGGCCCGATCGACCTGCCTGGAGCTTCGCGATCGCCTCTTCCCGCGCACGCAGCACGGCGAGGGCCTTCTTGATGTCCTCGTGGTCGGCGACGAGGCGCTTGATGTCGTCGATCGAGCTCTTCAGCTGGGCGTTGACGCGGTTCTGCGCGTCGAGCTCCTCGCGTTTCGCCTGGTAGAACAGGAAGAGGCCGACGATCTCGAGCAGCAGCACGGCGAGCACGACGAGCAGCCACCGCTGGCTCGGCTGCGCGGTCGCCGAGCCGCGCTTGTGCGGCAGGAGGTTGATCCGGATCACGCGCGCTTCTCCTTGTCTTTGCGCATGGCGAGACCCAGGGCCACGCAGAGCTGCGAGCCGCGGGTGCGGAGCATGTCGGCGTTCACGTCCTTGCCCTCGACGACGACACGCTCGAGCGGCTGGAGCATCTCGACCTGCACGCGTGAGCGCCGGGTGATCGCGGCGGGCAAGGCGGGCAGGTTCGAGGTGCCGCCGGTGAGGTAGATCCGGTGCATCTCGGGCTCGCCGCTCGTGGCGAGGAAGAAGTCGAGCGAGCGCTGGATCTCCCCGGCGATCGTGTCGCAGACGGCGTCGACGATCGGCGGCACCTGGGCCGTCGGGCCGAAGGGCTGCGCGACGCTCTGGCACTTGAGGGACTCGGCCTCCTCGAAGGGCACGCCGAGCTGCTTCTGGATCTGCTCGGTGACGGAGTTGCCCGCGTTCGGGATGTCGCGCGTGAAGGCGCTGGCGCCGCGGGAGACGATGTTGATCGAGGTGAGCGAGGCGCCGACGTTGATGATGGCGAAGGTCTGATCGCCGGGGATCCCGCGGCCGTACTCGAAGAGGTTCTGGACGGTGAAGGCGTCGATGTCGAGGACCTGGGGCTTGAGCTTCGCCTGCCGCGCCACATCGAGGTAGTCGCTCACCTCCTCGCGTTTGGCGGCGACGAGCAAGAGATCCATCTGCCCGGCCTCGGGCCTGCGACGCAGGACCTCGTAGTCGACGTGTACGTCCTTGATGTCGAAGGGGATGTGTTGCTCGGCCTCCCACTGGATCTGCTCGTCGAGCTCGGTCTGCGTCATCAGCGGCACCGTGATCTTGCGGATGATCACGGCCTGCCCGCTGATGCTCAGGGCGACCTCGCGTTGCTTGATCTTGGCCTCGGCGAGCGCGCGACCCACGGCCGAGACGATCGCGGCTGCGTTCATCACGTGGCCGTCGACGATGCTCTGCGGAGGCAGGGGGCAGTAGCCGGCCCGGACCAACGAGAGCCCCTTCCGACCTTCTTTGAGCTGGCACACCTTGATGGCGCTCGAGCCGATGTCGACGCCCACCAGGTTGTTTCCGTCCGCCATCGATCAGTCCTGGCTCTTGTCCTCGTAGCCGCGAGGCGCACACGCGCCCCTGTGGAAACCCCAAGGGGGGGTCTCGTCCAGCATCGCACCGTCGCCAATTCGCGGGCAAAATAGTGCTTTACGCATGATGGGTTCCCGCGTACCGGAGGTAAGACAGCCTGGGGTGCGCGTCCGTAGGAAACGCTCGGGTAACGTTGAGTCTATTACACATGGATGCCCTCGCCTCCGGACCGCGCAGACCTTCGTTCTGGCGCCGTCGTTCCGTGGCCTTGCTGGCCGGCGTGACGGCGGCGCTGCTCTCGGTATACGCCGAGGCGGGGGACGCCGTTCACGTCGTTTCCAAGGGGCAGGTCCTCCTGCACATCGCGAGGCGGTACCACACGACGGTGGAGGCGATCCGGCAGGTCAACGGGCTCGGGCCGCGGCAGATGCTCAAGCCCGGCCAGGAGCTCGTCATCCCGCAAAAAGGGAAAGAGGCGGAGGCCATCAAGAAGGCGGCCGCGCTCCGGGCTCGTACCGACAAAGAGAGCGGCGGCAAAAAGGGGGCGGACGCCAAGGAGAGCGCCGCCTCGGGCAAGGGCAAAAAGAAGGGCGAACACCGGACCGGCAAGCCCGAGCCGATCGTCCAGAAGCCCAAACGGCCGGGGTTCGTGAAGATCGTGCGGGGCACCGAGCGGCTCGAGACGCAGCTCCTCACGAAACACGGGCGGCTCGTGGCGTCGGCCCTGCCCGGGATCAGCCGGATGCTGCGGCACGCGCCCACGAACGGGAAGATCGGGATCGATCCGCGCCTGGCCACGTTGCTCGGCATGGTGAGTGATCACTTCGGGGGGCGCCCCATTCACGTCACCAGCGGGTTTCGGCCCT
>JANMGF010000906.1:0-5783 GCA_031374535.1 Polyangium sp. (in: bacteria) | reverse complement strand
ACCTCAGCGAGGACGAGCTGCTCGCGATGATCGTCCTTTTGACCATCGCCGGGCACGAGACCACGGTAAACCTCATTGCCTCGGGCACGCTCGCGCTTTTGCAGCACCCGCGCGAGCTCGAACGTCTCCGGCAGGATCCCTCGCTCCTCAAATCGGCCATCGAGGAGCTCTTGCGGTACACGAACCCCGTGGAGATGGCCACGGAGCGGTATGCCATGGAGGACGTCGAGCTCGCCGGCGTGAAGATCCCCCGCGGCGAGCTGGTGCTTTTGGTCCTGGCCTCGGCGAACCGCGACCCTTCGCAGTTCGAGGACCCCGACAAACTCGACCTCGCCCGCGACCCGAACCGCCACGTCGCTTTTGGCCTGGGCATTCATTATTGCCTCGGCGCCCCGCTCGCGAGGCTCGAAGGCCAACTCGCGCTGAACACGCTTTTGCGTACGCTCCCCGGGCTTCGCCTCGACGCGGACGCGAAGACGCTGCGCTGGCGCCCGACGTACATCGTCCGTGGGCTCGAATCGCTGCCCGTCGCGTTCTAAAAAGGATGCGCTTCCCCCTCACCCCGGCCGCCGGGAAGGGCGACCAGGTTCGGGAAGTGACGCCCAGGCGCCCGCGGCTCGAAGACGCCGACCTCGAACGGTGCATGATGGCTGCGCTGCGGACGATGGCGGACGCGGGGTACTCGCCGGACCCCGACGATTTGATCTCGCGCGGCGGCCTCTTGCCTGCGCGAGGCGTGCTGGCGAATGTCTCGGTGCTGCCCGAGGTGATCCGGTTGATCCCGGTGGTCGTCACGGGTTCGGGGGTGACGATCGTCGTGGTGGTCGCGGTCCTCGTCGTGGCGGCGGCGGTTTCCATACCGAAGCAGAAGAAACCGACCAAGGCGCAGTGCGACAAGGAGTGGGAGGAGGCAAGGAAGCAATGCAGGGGGCAGCTGAAAATCCCGGGTCCAAAATCTCGGTGGGGCATCACCGGAGGCTACACGGACGTGGAGGAGTGTGCGAGGGGCCTCGTCTCCGAGCCTTGCAAGGGCAACGATGTCGATCATGGAAGGCCGGGAAGGAGATATTGATGAGTGAAGATCTGGAACGTGTGATCAGGAATATCAAGTATCGTATTCGCAAGGAGGATCCGACTGGATTCGAGGATGCCGTCAGGCTCACGGAGCTGTATCCCGAGGCTCCGGACGTGTGGGACACTCTCGCATACGCCCACAGCAGCAACGACGACTACGTCGCCGCCATCGCGGCCATCTCGCAGGCGATAGAGCTCAACCCTCAAAACCCCGCCCTGTTCTTCGATCGAGGCGAATACGCGCTCAAAACAGGCGACCACGAGAGCGCCGTGGCCGACTTCGGACAAGGGCTCATTCTCTGTGACGAGCCCAGATGGAAATACTTGCGCGAGGCACTTCACTTCCTGCGCGCCGAGGCCTTCGTCCAACTGGGCAAAAAGGCCGAAGCGCTGGCCGAACTTTCGCACGTGCAGGATGATTATAGGTTCTGGACGACCGAGCTGCGGACGAAAGCAGACCTCTTGGTGATGTGCGGGGCGAGCGTTCCGCCGCCGAAGGAGAAGGAGGAGCCCCCTGTATCGTCGCCGTACATGTCCGAGTCTCCCGACGAAGAGGAGGCCGCGCTCGCGAAGGAGCTTGGGGAGGCCGGCCTCGCGGCCGTTGACGCGGCGCTGCTCAAAAACGTCATCTATCAGTATCTGAAGGCGGCGCGCGTGATCAGCGACGCGCTCGACTTCGGTAGTTATCCGTTCGACGACACCCACGTCCGTCTCTTTGCCCGCCGGCTCATCGCCCTCGCGGAAGCCGGGGCTATCATCGCGCGGGGGAACCTTCTCAACCCGCGGCGCAGCGAGGTGCGGCTTCCCGAGCGCCCCTGAACAGATGCTTCCGGCTCCCGCGCGGCGGAGCGCTCCGGCTCCCGGCCCCCCGGGCGTTCGTCGCGGGGACCCGCGTAAAACCCGCGGGGTTTGGAAATCTGGAACAACACGCATTTCCCCGCTTGACGCGGAGCTTCGCTTGGGGGAGGGTGCCCGCCGTGGAGGAGGTCCCTTCGCTCCGTGCGCTAATGCCTCGCGAATACCCACCTGGCAACACCAGGAGACGGGACCGAGGAAAAACCAACACCAAAGCGCGGACCTCGCGGGGACCTTCCTCCACGTTTCTTTACTCTCGCGCACCTCGATCCCTTGGCCTCAGCGTCCCCGGGGAGCCACCGACGAAATCGACACGTCGGGCGAAGTTTTGCCTCACGAAACTTCGCCTCCGGTGAATACAGACCATGAGCGCTGGTTCTGCCCCCCGCCATGCCGATCTTCTGGCTCGCGTCGTAGACCTCCGTCCCGACGTTGAGCGTTTCCTTGCCAGCCGCCGGAAGGGCCGCGGGGACGGCGACGACCTTGACGACCAGGTGCAGGTCGTGATGACAGAGGCCGTCGCGAGCCTACCGAAGTACCGCGAGGAAGAAGGCGAGCTCAAGTCATGGCTCCTCGGCATTGCCGCCAACATCGCGAAGCGCGCGGAGCGGACACGGCAACGCGACGCTTGCCTCACCAAGGACGACAGCGCCGCCTCGACGCTCTCGCCGATCGCCTCCCCTGAGCGCATAGCCCGAATGTGTGAGCTTCGGCAGAAGGTCGGGCACGTGCTCGAGACGATGCCGGAGCCGCTGTTCATGGTGCTTTACCTCGTCTGTATCGACGAAAAGTCACACCAGGAAGCGGCCGAGTTACTCGGGATCACCGAGGAAGCCTCACGCAAGCGCCTCCAGGACGCGCGCGCGTATATCGAGAGGGAGGGCGGGATCAGCCGCGACGAGCTGCGCGCCGTGTTTCCCCTCTGCGTTTCGAGCGAAGGCGAACGACCCGAGGCCGCCTCGACCCTGGGCCAGCTTTATCCCTTCATGCTGCGCGGAGGGAACTTCCTGACCGTGTGGATCGTCGCCGCGCTGGTGTGGCCTTCGCCGTCCGTAAATACCGCGCGCACGGGGCTCTCGATTCCCCTGGTCCATGTCGCGATGGGAGAAAGCGCGCCCTCCGTGATTGACGTCGAGCCTGCGCTGCGCGTCGACATTCCTGCGCGCGTTTCGTCACGGTCGACCGTGCGCGCAAAGCCCCCGGCGGCT
Organism: Polyangium sp. (in: bacteria); assembly: GCA_031374535.1. GTDB lineage: Bacteria > Myxococcota_A > Polyangia > Polyangiales > Polyangiaceae > Polyangium. Next base: position 2,646 of record JANMGF010000906.1, on the reverse strand, counting down.
CGCCCGAAGTCTGCTGGGCTTGCTGAGGCTCCACGCATCGCCGCCGCCGCGCCCGAGGATGCGCCGTTCCTCGACAAGGTCGTGGCGCTCGAATTCTTGCCGCGTTAGGGGTTCGTCGCGTGATCGCTCGGGCTCCCCAACGCCGCGCGGGCGGAGTACCCTGGATCGAGATGCGTACCGCTATCGCCGTCACCGTAGCGCTTGTTGGCCTCGTGTCTCCCGCGGTCGCCTACGAGGCACGGCCCGCGTCTCCCGTGCCGCCCGACGCGATCGCGGACGCGGCGGCCCACGCGACCTTTGCAGCCCACGTCATCGATGGAGACAACGCGCGCGCCGCCGGCCGCGCGACGGCAGCCGCGAGGTCGTATGCCGCAGCGCTCGCCGTGCGTCGCGACGCTTTGATCGCAGGCCGGCTCGGGGTGCTGCTCGTGGAGCTCGGTCGCCCCGTCGACGCCGCTGACCTCTTGCTCGACGCGATCCAGCGCGCATCGAGCGCGAGTCCCGAGGAGCGACTGGGGTTCTTGAAGGCGTACGACGCGGCGTGCGCCGAGGTGGCGTGGATCGACGTCATGATCTCGCATGTCGGCGCCAAGCTCACGCTCGACAGCGAGGCGCGAAACAAGAATGGTTTTTCTGCGCTGTCCATGTTCGTCACGCCGGGCGAACACGAGCTGCGGGCGACCCTCGACGGTTACGAGCCGGCGGTGGAGAGCTTCACGGCGCGCAAGGGGCAGCAGATGACGATGAGGCTGACGCTCCGCGAGCTGAAGAAGCCGCTCCCGGGTCCGGAGTCGTTGCTCCGTCGGCGTGACGTCGCTCGAGCCTACAGCGCGGAAGAGCCGCCGGAGGACGAGCCGGAGCGTCGCGAGCCGATCGTCGGCGGCGTGAGCGGGCAGCAGAAGAAACCTGGAACGAGAGGGACGATCGGCGCGGGCCCGGTCGTGGTGTTCGGCGTCGCGTCGTGGAGCCCGGCCGTGGGCGGCGTCATCGCAGGGAGTTTGAGGCCCAACGAGCATGTGTCGATCGGCGTGGAAGGGCGCGCCGCGTGGCTGACCTCGGGCGTGCAAGGCGGGCAGATCAACGCAATGACCGCAGGCGGCCTGATCAATGCGTGTGGACACTATCGGTGGTTCTACGGTTGCTTGATCGGGCACCTCGGCGTGATGAGCATCTCTGCGGAGTCCGCGAGTTACGAGGAGAAGTCGATCTTGTCGATCCTCCCCGGAGCGGGCGCACGCCTCGGCGCAACGTGGAACGTCGTCGATCCGTTCGTGCTGACGGCGAGCGTCGACGCACTCGGGCTCACGCAAGGAAAGAAGATTATTGTGGGTAAAACGGTTCTCGTCGATCTGCCGCCAGTGATGTTTGGTGCCCAAGTAACGGGCGGATGGGAGTTTTGATCATGCGTATTTTTGGCCTGGCAACGGCCGCCCTTGCCACCGGAGCGCTCGTCGCAGCAGCATGCAGTAGGCCGGAGAGTGCGAGTCCTGCACGTGCTCCATGTCCGAAGGCACATGCACCGAGCTGCCCACGGACATCGAAGTCCGCGCGGGCACGTGCGCGGAGGGTGACGCATCGTCGCTCCCATTCGGCGGGCCGGCCGGCTGGGATGGCTCGTCATCTCTTGAAATGTCGCCCTTCGGTGGTTGGTTTTTCCTTTTTGGTGTCGGCCCTCGTCATCGAGTCGCCATGTCGCTTCACTCGTCGAGTTGGGGAGGCTTGAGGTCGGGATGTTCGCGATAAATAAGATTCATTACGTCCAGAAGCATCGTCCCCATGATCTGCCCCACCGCTCCGCGATATACTTCGAATTCCGATGGGCTGCATGACTCCATCACGAGTCTTACAGACTCATCCAGTTTGGCGCCGTACTCCAGCATCAGCTTGTTGATCGCCTCGGCGACGTCTCTTTTCATCTGCACCCTGCTGCTTCCATGCATCGATTGACGCAGTTCCAGAACTTGAACCCGTGATCGCTCGAAGGCATTGAAGAACGCGTACAGTCTACGAGGCAGTCTTCCTTCACCTTCTTGCACCGTTCCTTGGTTGGAAGGGGAACACGGCGCCGGGCAGGGGGTTTCTGAGCCTCCGGCGCCTGTCTACAACCCCGGCCGGGGGGTTTCTGAGCCCCGGCGCGCCTGTCCGCATCCTCTCGGGGGGGTTCTTTAGCCCCCGGCGGGCGTTTCCGGGGCCGGCGCGGGCTTTTTCTTGCCTCGGCCGCCTGCGCGGGTGCGAACGACGCTGAAGAGGGACGGGAAGGTCTTCTCCGGCGCGGGCTCGTGACGCAGGAGCCAGCGGCCGGTGGCGGCGACATCCTCGTAGGTATCGAGCAAGAGCGTGAACGCGCGAGCGAGGTGATCGGCGGCCGCGCGCGCCTCCGGGCCAAGCCGCGCGCCCAGGCTGGAGAGGATCTCCTCCGCGGCCTTCACGGCGTCGTCGGCGTCGGTCGAACGAAAATGCTTTTGATCGGTGGAAAGCATGTCGTAGTGGTCTCGATACACGCTGGCATACCCGAGTAGATCCGCGGCGAGGTCGCGGTGGCCCGTGCCCCCGCGCAGCATGGCGAGGTAGGGGCCGTCCTCGGGGTGATCCTTCAAATGGTACTCGCAGCAGGCCTGCATGCGCGCCTCGATGCCGAGGGCCTTC
>JANMGF010000896.1:0-6032 GCA_031374535.1 Polyangium sp. (in: bacteria) | reverse complement strand
CAGCACGCCACGACGGGGCGGAGGTGGCCCGGGGTCGCCGCGGCGACGAGCTCGGCCGCGAGGTCGGTGGACGTCGCGCAGCCGAGCAGCCCGAGCACGAGCGCCATGGACGCGGCCGCCCCGAAGGTGCTCGCGCGCATGCGGTTCACGGAGCGCGACCGTCCTTTTTCGCGCCGTTTCCGCCGTCCGTGCCCTTCAAGATGGTGCTTTGGATGACCCCGTAGTCGGGGTACTGACGGGTGGCTTCGCGAACGCCGATGTAGCGGATCGTTGTAGCCGCGTTGCGATCGTCGTAGTGCTTGGCCATGTCGAGCTCGCGCTGGCACCCGAGCAGGGCCATCGAAAGAAGCCACGTGGGCCATGTCGATCGAGGAAAGCGACCACTCCGACCCATGTCGCGGCGACCCTAGCAGATTTTCCCACGAGCGAACGAGCGTCGTCGTAGACGTGAGGTCGCTCCGGCAACTACGCTGAGGAATTCGGTGGAAACGCTTGCGGATCGGATTGCACGTGACGGGCCGCTGAACGAGCTCGACGCCGTCGGCTGGATCATTCGGCTCACCAAGAAGCTCGAGGCGCTCCACACCCGCGGGCAGGCGCACGGCGGAATCTCGCCCGCTGCCCTCAAAACGGCGGCGGTGACGCGGACCTCGCTCGGGATGCTTCTCGCCCGCGCGAACGCGCCGAGCCGGGCTGAATTCCATTCGCCGGAGCGGATCCTCCAAGGAAACGCGACGCTGGCCGACGACACGTGGGCCACGGCGGCGATGCTCTACACGCTCTTGACGGGCGCGAGCCCCTTCGCCGCGAGCGACGCGGACACGGTCCGGCAGAAGATCCTGGCCGCCGCGCCCTCGCCGCTCTCGGTGTTCGATGTCGCCGACGACGACCTGCAGCACATCCTCGACGCGGCGCTCGCGCGGGACGCGACCCGTCGCGCCTCGACGATGACGGCGCTCCGGCAAGCGCTCGAGTCGTGGCATCCGGATCCCACGGTGAAGGATCTGCCGCCGGTCGCCGACGATCAGCCGGAGGACGACGAGGACGACGACGAGCGCACGGTGATGCGTACGGTGCCCGCCATGGCGGCCGTGCGATCGGCGATGGCGAAACGAGAGCTCGGTCCCTCTCCGCCCATGCGCGCGCCGGCGCAGACCGTGTCCAACATGCCGGCGACCACCGTGCTCGCGGCCGCGACGGTGCCGGGCGCGCCGCTGCCGAGGGTGCACGATCTGCTGGAGGACGACGACGAGAACGCGAAGACGTCGTTGATGAGGGTCCCGATGGCGCCGATGCGAAAGCAGGCGCCGTCCGTGACCAACGTCGCGCCCGCGCCCACCGCGCCCGGAGCCACGCGTCCGAACGCGGCACAACCAGCCACGGGGTTCGGCGGTCTGGGACGCGCGCCTGGAGGCCCTGCGGCGCGTTCTGCGACGCGACCCGCGGTCGGCGCACGCCCCGCGCCCCCTGTCGCGCCCGAGCCGTCTGCACCGTCGTCCCGCGCGTCGAAACCGCAGCCGGCCGCCGGCTTTATTTCACGCGAGGCGGTCTTCGACGACGGCGACGACGACGAGGCCACGGTGATGCGCGAGGCGCCGATCGAGCTGCTCATGCAGACGACGACGCGCGACGCGGGCGGGGATGCCGATCGCGCGACGCCCGTCAACCCGATCTCGGCCGAGGTCGCCGCCGCCGCGGGGGGCCCCGTGATCAGCGACGAAGCGACGCCGCCCGCGATGCCCGCGCAGTTCGAGAACGAGGCGACGACGATCGCGCACGATCGTTTGCCCGAGCCGGCGCCCGAAGTACGCGCGCCGGAGCCGACGATGCTCCTGTCGGAGGAGAGCTCGTCCACCTCGCTGCCGGTGAACATCGCCGACATGGCGCATCCGCATCCGGCGCCGCAGATCGACGAGCTGCCGGATCTCTTCGGCGGCGTCTCCGAGGATCGCCCGCCGACCCCGGCAGAGCAGGCGGTCCGCGCCGCCGTCGTGATGCCGCAACAAGCACTGGCGCCGTCGCCGTTCGCGTCTGCCAGGGAAAGCGCTCCTTCGCCGCGTGCGACGCCCCTGCCCGGGCCGCAGGCCGCGCTGCAAGCACCGGCGCCCCCGCCGAGCGCCGCCAAGGGATTGCTCCTCGGCGTCTTCATCGCGCTCCTGCTGCTCGCCGCGGGCGTCGGCGTCTACATCACGCTCCTGAAGAAGTGATCACCACCGGGGGCTGCGCTCGCGGGAGCCACGCCCCCGAGCGTTGATCAACAGCTGGAGCTCCGCGTCGAAGCCACCCATGTCGACGCGCCGGACGATCGCGCGTTCGAGCCCGAGCTCCCGCGCGGCGCGCGCGCTTTGCGCAGGCAACGGCGAGATCCACGCGATCCGCCCGCCCGGCACGAGGACGGACGACACGTGCTCGAGGAAGCGATCAAAAAAATCGTGGAGGTCGATCCCCCGCAGCAGGCGTCGCCCCATCGGAGGGTTCGTCAGGACGAGCGTCGGCGGCGCGCCCCACGGCACGAAGGAAAGCGCGTCGCCCCGCGTGAGCACGGCGCCCTGGATCCCGGCCGCCACGAGGTTCTCGCGTGCTGCCTCGAGCGCGGCCGGATCCTTGTCCGTACCGATGAGCCGCGCATACGGACCCGCGAGCGCGCGCTCGCAGAGCTCGGTGCCCGAACCGACGAAGGGATCCCAGACGACGTCCTCCGGCCGGACGCCCGCGATACGCACGAGCGCGGCCGCGATCGTCGGATGCGAGGCCGCAGGCACGTCGCGCTCGCGGTAGGTGAAACGTGGATCGACGACACGTGGGCAAAGCTCGACCTCGATCGCCGGGCGGTCGGGCAGCTCGTGCACGAGGGCCTCCCACGTGCTTTCGGTGGGATCGTTGATGAGCTCCGGGCACGCGGCTGCGATGGCTTCGGCGGCGCGCCACGTGCTCGCGCGGCGCTTGCCCCCGCCGGCCCACGCGATCCGGAAGCGGACGGGTCCGCGGGTGAAGTGCGCGAGCAGGCGGCGGGCCTCGGGTGACGTGAGGGATCGGGCGACGGCCGCGGCGACGTCCCCCGCGGCATCGAGCGGCTCGGGCCGGAGCGGGAAGCCGAAAAAGAGCATGGTCCTCGCCTGGAAAAGGCGCTCGGGTGCGCCGACGAGCGTGGCGAGCACGCGTTCGTCGCTGCGTCCGTCCGGCGCGAGGTGAGGCGAAAGATCGGCGTCGAGCTCTCCCTGCAGGATCAAGCCGAGGCCCGCGCGGCAGTGGAGCGCGACGGGCACGGGGAAAGGCGCAGGCTTCTGTGCTGCGAAGGCCGAGGGGACATCACGGCCCGCCGTCCTCTCCGCCATGAGCGAGGCCTTGGCCGTGGCCCGCGCGAGGAGCTCGTCGCCGCGGGTGTCGAGCCCTCGAAGGGCTTCCGCCGCCTCCTTGCCGCCCGTTTTTCCGAGCGCCGCGGTGATCGCGCGCCGCGCCGAAGCATCGGTCTCCACGGCGAGCGCGGCCGCGAGCGCGGCGGCCACGTCCGTCGTGCGATGTTTCCCGAGCGCGTTCGCGGCGAAGCGACGTGTCCTCGGATCCGCATCACCGAGCGCGCCGATCAGGAACGCCGAGAGCTCGCCCTCGCCGTGCTCCGCCGCGACCTTTCCGATGAACGAGACGAGCCGCGCGCGCTCCTTCGGTTCGGCCGCGCGCGCTTTTTCGATCGCCGCGCGACCGGCCTCCACGCCGAGGCGCAAAAGCGATCGCTCCGCGTCCTCCACGCGTTCGCCTCCGGCTGCGACCAGCTCGACGAGCGCGGCTGCGTCGCTCCTCCGCGGCGAAAAACCGGGGTCCAGAATGGCGTCTTCCAGACGGAAATCCGGAGCTCTGCGCGCCGTCATGTCCTGGCCTCGCTCGCCCCGCGTGCGCCCTCGGCCGCCTCGACTCGCCGTTCGTCCACGGCGCGAGGATACGGCGCCCCCGCCCTTTCGCCACTCCCTCGGGCATCTGACTCCTTTCCCGACCGTGGCCCGACCGCTACACTCGATGCATCCGGTGCTCGACGTAACCCAGGTGATCCCTCGCACCGCACCTCCCCACGAGGTGCTGCGATCCGCGCTCGATGCGCTCCTACGGGGCGAGCGTGTCGTCGTCGCCACGGTGATCGCACGTCAAGGATCCGCGCCCTGCACGCCTGGACAAAAGCTCGTGTTGTTTGCGGCCGGCACCGCGATCGGGACCGTGGGCGGCGGCGCCGTCGAGCGCTCGGTCCTCGCCGCGATGGCCGACGCTCTCGCCGCTGCCGCGCCTGCCCCGCGCATCGACACCTTCCGCCTCGGGCCCTCGCTCGGCATGTGTTGCGGCGGCTCCGCCGAGATCCTGATCGAGCCCCTCTGCCCCGACCTCGCGGTGCTCGTGGTCGGCGCCGGCCACGTCGGTGTTTACCTCGCTCCGCTGCTCGCTTCGCTCGGCTTTGGCGTGACGCTCTGCGACGGGCGCGAGGTCGCGGCGGATCCCGCGCGTTTGCCTCGTTCGGCCGAAGGAAACGGCGTGGACGGCGGACGAACTGTGCGGCTCTTCCAGGCCGATCACGACGACCCCGAGGTCTCGGCCTCGCTCCCCGCCGATCTCGGCCGCGCCGCCGCCCTCGTGATGACACACGATCATCAGCTCGATCAGGCCGCGATCGAGTGGGCGGTTGGCAAGGGCTTCGGGTTTGTCGGAGGCGTTGGCAGCCGCGCGAAGGCGGCCAGGACGCGCACGCGTCTCGAGGCCAAGGGCGTCTCGCCGGCGGACGTCGCGCGCGTCCGCATGCCGCTCGGCGTGGACATCGGCGCGCGGAGTCCCGCGGAGATCGGCGTGGCGATCGCGGCCGAGCTCATCGCGTGGCGCGCAGGGTTGCTGGGTGCGCGTCGCGCCACACGCGCCAACGTTCAGGACGAGAGTGCCAAGGAGCAGGACGCATGACGGACACCGTTTCGATCGTGCTCGCAGCGGGCAAGGGCATGCGCCTCGGCGGCCCGAAGGCGCTTCTCCTTTGGCCCGGTCCTCCCGGGACCAAGCCGCGTCCGCTCGCGATCGCCCACGCGGAGGCCAGGCTCTCCGCCGAATCCTCGCGGGTCGTCGTCGTCGCGCGCAAACCCATCGTCCAGGCGCTCATCCCGTTCGTGAGGCCCGGGCTCGACCTCGTCGTTTCGGACGCGACCGACGAGCTTGGCCCCGCGGGCTCCATCGCCACGGCGGTCCTCCGGATCGGCGCCGATGATCGCGTGCTCGTCTGTCCCGTCGACACCTTGCCCGCGCGTGCAGCGACCGTGGCGAGCCTGCTCGCGGGCCTTGGCGTGGGTGGCGCGCCTCCGCTCGCGACGCGCCCGCGTCATGGCGGACGCGCGGGGCATCCGGTCGCGCTGCAAGCCCGCGCGCTCGATCGGTATCGCCAGCCGAACCCGCCTCCCCTGCGTGATCATCTCCACGCGCTCGGAGGCGACCTGCTCGACGTCGACGTCGACGATGCCGACATCCTCGTCGACATCAACACACCTGCGGAGGCGATACGTTACCTGCGCGCGCCGCCGACGTTCCTGGGCGAGAGCAAATAGACGGGGGAAGGAGCTGTTCGTGGACGAGGTTCTGATCGCTTCCGGATCGCGGCGCGCGTGGGCGCGGGGCACGTTGCTCGGGCTCGCGGTCGGCGACGCCCTCGGCACGACGCTCGAGTTCGAGGCCCGCGAGGCCCCTCCGTTCCCCACGCTCGCCAAGGGCCCACACACGGACGTCACCGGCGGAGGCCCGTTCGGCGTCGCGCCTGGGCAGGTCACCGACGACACGCAGATGGCCACGTGCCTCGCGCTCAGCCTGAAGGAGCACAAACGTTTTCACGCGAGCGACGTCGCGCAGCGGTACGTCGCGTGGATGCCGCACACCTTCGACATCGGCAACCTCACGCACGCCTCGCTCACCATGATCGCCCGCGGCGTCTCCCTCGGCGAGGCCTCGCGCCGCGCCTGGATCCACGCCGAACGCAAGACCGCTGGCAACGGCTCGCTCATGCGGATCGCTCCGATCGG
>JANMGF010000795.1:0-1170 GCA_031374535.1 Polyangium sp. (in: bacteria) | reverse complement strand
GGCCGAAGCGCTGGCCGACCTTTCGCACGTACGGGATGATTTCTCCTTCTGGACGACCCAGCTCCGATCAAAAGCAGACCTGTTGGTCTTGTGCGGGGAAAGCGTTCCGCCGCCCAAGGAGAAGGAGGAGGAGCCGGCTGTCTTGTCGCCGTCCATGCCCGAGTATCCCGACGAAGCGGAGGTCGCGCTCGCGAGGGAGCTCGGTGAGGCCGGCCTCGCGGCCGTCGACGCGGCGCTGCTCAAACACGTCATCCATCGGGAACAGAAGGCAGCACGCGTGATCGGCGACGCGCTCGACTTCGGTCGTTATACGCTTGACGACACCCACGTCCGTCTTTTTGCCCGCCGGCTCATCACCCTCGCGGAGGCGGGGACCATCGAAGCGCGGGGAGATCTCCACAACCCGCGGCGCAGCGAGGTTCGGCTGCCCAAGAAGCCTTGAGGAGGGCACACCCATGAATCGCCGCAAATCCAAAAAGCTCCCTCCTCCGGAAGGTTTTCTTCGCGCCGTCAAGCTCCTCCGCGAGCGCGTCCTCGACCCGAACGCGTATCCCTACAGCATCCCGGCCATCCGTTCGCTCGACACCCTCGAGTTTCACCCCAGGGTGACGTTCTTCGTGGGGGAGAACGGCTCGGGCAAGTCCACGCTCCTCGAGGCCGTGGCGGTGCTGCTCGGGTTCAACGCGGAGGGAGGCACGAGGAACTTCAGCTTCGCCACGCGCCACTCCGAGTCCCCGCTGCACCAGGCATTCCGGCCGATTCGCAACGCGCGGCGCGAGCGGGCTGGGTTTTTTCTCCGCGCCGAGAGCACCTACAACGTCGCCACCTATATCGAGGACATCGGCGTCCAGCAGTGGTACGGCGGTCGCTCGCTCCACGAGCAATCCCATGGCGAAGCGTTCCTGACGCTCGTCGAGCAGAAGTTTCGCCCCGAGGGCCTGTACCTCCTCGACGAACCTGAAGCCGCGCTCTCGCCGGCAAGGCAGCTTCGCTTTTTGGGGCACCTCCACGTGCTCGCCCAGGCAGGCGCTCAATTCATCATCGCCACGCATTCACCGATTCTGCTCGCCTACCCCCATGCGCTCCTCTACGAGCTCTCGGAGACCGGCATCGCCGCGGTCCAGTACGAGGACACGGAGCATTACCGCCTCACCCGGGACTTCTTGCTGC
>JANMGF010000793.1:0-5268 GCA_031374535.1 Polyangium sp. (in: bacteria) | reverse complement strand
AGACCCAAAGAACCGCGCCCATACCTCGTGTGCGCGACACTGCACAACCGTAAAGAACACAACCTTGTCGATCCCAAACACGTTGAGGGTGTTGGCGAACACTCGCTCGTTTGGTTGGAATGCGAATGCTAGATGCACGCTAACTTGCGAGTTGACGAGTATTCGAGACAATCCGGCTTTGGCGCGCAACATACCGACCTGCCGCTCGCCGAATTGCCACCAATACCTTCTCTGCGCTTCGCGCTTGCTATTGCTGCGTTCCGGTCGTACTTTCTGCTCGACGATGCGCATCAATTCAACGAATCGCCTTGCGCTCGCTTCGTCGCGGTCGCCGAAATCGACGATATATCTACGGTGCGTTTGCGTTGGACTGAAGTTCAGGTCCTCACCGCCAATGTACGGAAAGACGACATCCTGGCTTCCCGGATCTCGCTCAATAATTTCGCGCAAATGTTCGAGCGGGGTCGCTCTCTCGTTACCATCCTCGAAGATGAACCCAACACCGTGAGGCTTGCTCCCTTCAAAAACGATATTGAGGTTTGCCCGTAGAGGATCCGGATCTTCGTTACATCCGGACGCCCACAGAAATGCGGTAATGCGCTGAACCGCCTTTCCTTCAAGAAAACAGCTCATCCCGCCCAGAGCACCACGGATGACATGTACAGCGCTAACGACAACGGCAGCGAACCCTGGCCAACGCAATCGCTTTCGCGCATCATAAATCAATCCCCCATGTGTACATATCCAACGCAAACCGGCGTGCCGCGTGTCGCCTTGAGAAACGGTATTCGTTGCGATTAGCCCTAGAGTTCCGCCAATGCGCAGCAGCGTGAACGCACGCCGGAAGAAATAGGCAACCAAGTCGGCGCGATTCCCAGCATCCTGAAACGACTCGTAGAGGAACTCCACGTATCGTTCGGAGTGATGCGTCGAAATTAGCATGCCGCCCAAAAACGGCGGATTCCCCATGAAACAATCGAACCCCGGGTTCTCGCGGGAAAACACCTCCGGAAACTCGATCTCCCAGTGAAACGGCCTTAGCCCCCGCTCGAACGCCGGTTCCCGCAACTTCCCGAGGTCCAGCACCAGCCCCGACGAATAGTCCCCGAGCTTCTTCTCCCGCGCCTTGTCCTTCTCCTCGCTGAAAAACGCCTCGATGATCAGATCCCCGATCCGCCGCACCGCCGCGACCGCGTGCTCCGCCTGATCCAAAAGCTCGTTCTTCCGCTTCGTATCATCCGACCCCGCGAGCCCCTGAATCTCCTGCCGCAGCCCCTCCGCCCGCTTCACCGCCTTGCGGATGTCCGTGCTCAGGAAAAGCCCGCCCCGCTTCTTCGCCTTCTCCAGATCCCAGTGGAAGTTCGTGATCTGCTCGACCGACAAACCCACCAGCGAATCTCCCTCCCGGAGCGCATGATCCAGAAACGTGAACGGATGCTCCTTCGCCAGCGTCACGAGCCAGAGCGATAACTTCGCCAGCGCCACGGCAAACGGGTTCTTGTCGACCCCGTACAAACACCGCTGCGCCACGAGCCGCATCGCGTGTTTCGTCTCGGTCTCGTCCTGCGGAATCGACGGCCGGTCCTCGGGCCGACGTTTCCACGAGACCTCCAGCGCCGCCCCGAGCTGACGACACGCCTCCACGAGGAACGCGCCCGAGCCCATCGCCGGATCACAGACCTTCAGCGAAAGAATGTCCTCCGCCGTGAGCCCCTCGGGCTTCTCCCCGAGCCGCGCGAGCACGGGCGCGAGCGTCTTGCGTACGATCGGCTCCGTCAGCTCCCGCGGCGTGTAATGCGAGCCGCTGCGCCGCCGCTCCTCCGTGGGCTGCAAATACAAGGACCCCGGCCCGAGCAGGCCAGGCCGCCGCGTCGAGGTGTTTTTCGCGAGCGCCCGCGCGAGCTCGTCCACCGTCTTGGCTTTCTTGATCTCCGCCGCCGCCCCGGCCGAGGGCTTGCAATCGACCTCCCCGAGCGCCTTCACCCGATCCTCGGGTTTCTTCGCGCAAAGCTCCGCGAGGTTCACGACGACGTGATGCGGCTTCACGCAAAGCGAGGGCCCCGCGGCCGACTCCAGCGTGTACCCCATCATCGCCTCGTAGACGCTGCCGATCTGCTCGACGTCGAGCGTGCGATACGAGATGCGCTCGGGCCCGAGATAAAGCAGCTTGTGCAGCACCCGGAAGACGACGCCGTCCGGCACGCGCGGGGCCTCGATACGCTCACGCTCGCCGCGGAGCGTCCGGTACGCGCGCCCCTCCAGGAAGGGATACGCGTTCGGGTCGAAGAGCTCGCCGAGGCGCGCCGGGAGGAAAAACGAGCGGTGTTTCGCCCCGAAATACACCATCGAGAAGAGCGAGAGGACCTGGGACCAGGCGCCATACCGCTGGTCCATGGTGTCGTGGTAACGGGCGTCGTCGTCGCGGAGACGCGCGTAGAGGCCGGTGATCGAATACCCTTGGGTGAAGAGAGGGCTCTCGGGCAAAAGCTCCTGGTCCTCGGCATAAAGGAGGAACACGAGGCGCATGAGGGTGGCGAGGAGGCCGCCGTAGAGATGGGACGGGTCCTCGCGAAGCTCGGCGGCGAGCAAGGCGTCCCCTTCGATCGCCCGCGCCGCCTGGAAGCCGGCGAGCAATTCGCCGAGCGCGGAGAGGACTTGCTCGGAGAGCTCGCTGGAGACCTCGTTCTGATAACGGCGGCTCTCGCGCAGGATCGCGGGGAGGCGCTGCGAGGGGGGGCCCGAGAGCAAGCAATCGCCGAGCAGGATCTTCATCGCGCCGAGCACGTCGCGGCCGGCGGTCTCGATCATGAGGCGGACGGGAAAATTCAAATGGCCGGCGGTCTCGGTGCGCGGGGCATACACGAGGCGCACGACGCGGCCATTGCAGAGGATGCCGATGGGGATGTCGCGCTCGCCGAGGAGACGCTCGAAACGAGCCTCGGGGCTGGCAGTCCAGCGGCGGCCGTGATCCGGGAGGGGTTTGTCGAGAGCGGTACCCGGGGGCTCGACGCGGACGAGGAGGAGAGGTTTGCCTTCGCCGTCGAGGAAAGCATAGGTGGGTTCGAGGTATCGTCGCCGAAGTTTTCGAGGCGGACGACGAGATCCGTCGATAATGCAGGCCCGCCGGGAGCGCCGGCGAGGCGCTCGCGGGGCCAGCCGAGGAAATCGCAGAGGAAGGCGGGGACGTCCTCGATCACGGCGTCGAGCGCCGCGTCGTCGCGGGTGCGCTGGGCCTTCTGGACGTCGCGCGCCGATTTGCCAGAGAGATTCGGGAGGAAGGAGAAGAATCGCTGTCCGAGCTCGGGGAGCGTGGTCTTGTCGAGGTAGACCTGCGCGCGGACGAGCGCGGGCGCGGTGACGACGAGGCCGACGCGCTCCTCGATGAGGTTCCCGAGCCAGGCGCGGTGGGCGGCGAAGAGCTCTTGTTCGGTGGTCATGGCGTCGTCGTCATCCCGTCACAGGCCAGAGGTACACGAGCCCCACCGCCTCGCGGCGAGCCGAAATCACGCTGTAATGTTTCTCGATCTGCGCGGCCTCGACCTCGGCCTGGGGGGCGAGCTCGGCGATACGTTTGTCCCAGTAGGCGAGGTCGTCGAGGATCTGCTCGCGCTCCTTCGCGTCGAAGTCGAGCGCGAGCTGCCCGGCGCCATCGCCGAACTTCTTCTGCACCTCGGCCTGGTGCTTGGCGAGGCGTTTTTCCTGGTCGGCGATGACCTTCCGCAAGGCCGCCGCCTCCTTCTTGCCGCGCGCCGCGAGGTCCTTCGTTCGGTCCTTCGCGTCGCGGTCGAGGCGATGATCGAGATCCTTGCGCAAGAGGCCGAGGTCGGGCGCGACGCGCGGCAAGAGCTCACGCTCGGCCCAGGCGCGATCGACATTGCAGAGCGCGGGATCCGCCAGGGAGGTCTGGACGAGCCGCAGGGCCTCGGTAGCACTCTCGTCGAGGCGAAGCACGTCGCCCTCGATCACGCCGGAGACGGCGACGATCTCGTCATGGAGCCGCGCCGCCTCGGGGCCATAAAGGGCGATGCGACCATAAAGGACGACCCGCGGGAGCGCGTCCCGCGTACGGAGCACGCACGCGCGCGAGAGGTCGTCGTGGACGAACCCCTGCGCGGAGAAACGCCCGAGCAATCGGCGGACGACGGGATGTTCGAGGTGCAGGTGCACGACGCCGCTGCCCATGGTGCGCGGATCCTCGAAGACGACGGGCAAAAGCGGCGCGCGACGTCGCCAATCCCAGAGCAGCTCGCCCTTGTCACGCGAGGCGCGGAGGAGATCGAGGAGCGGCAGCCAGCTCGGATCCGCGCCCTTCTGCGCGGCGAGATCGGGGAATCGACACGCGTCGATGCGCCCTTTCGCGCCCTCGACCACCACCGGTTCGAGCGGCTTTTCCCCGAGGATCGCGAGCGAAGCGTCCAGCGCGCGCCGGAGGCGCTCACCGCTGAAATCGATGTGCCGCTGGGAGAGCGAGAGGAGCATGCGGAGCGTCTTCAGCTGATCGTCGATGTCCTTCCGGCTCTGGGTCCCTTCGAGCTCGGTCTTCTTGGCCGCGGCTTTTTCGGGGTCGTCCCCGATGCGTTGCATGGTGAGCACGAGATCCCCGACACGCGCGAGCGGAATGCCCTTTTCAAGCAGGAGCGCGAGCTTGCCCTCGACCACGGCGCCGACGCTGCCGAGCTCGTGCTGGATCGTGACGGTCTTCTTGACCATCGTCTCGAGCACGCGATCCTCGGGTCGCTGGGCAAAGAGGAAGTAATGGCAGCGGACCTCGGGCGCGGTCTGCAAGGTGCGGTCGATGCGGCCGTTGCGCTGCTCGACGCGGGCCGGGTTCCAGGGCAGATCGAAATGGTAAAGGTCCGCGCAGTGGTTCTGGAGGTTCACGCCCTCGCGCGCGGCGTCGGTGCAAATCAGGATGCGCAGGGGCTCGGTGCGGGGATCGGCGTTGAAGGCCGTCTTGATCTCCTCGCGTCGCTCGTCGTCGATGCCGCCGTGGAAGGTGGCAATGCGCGATCTCTGCCGCTCGGGCTCGCGTAAACCGTCGCGGAGCCTCGCATGGAGGTAATCCTTCGTGTCGGCGTACTCCGTGAAGAGGATGAGCCGGCGGTCGTTCCACGTGCCATTGGGGCAGAGGTTTTCCCGGATCCAGGCGAGGAGCCGATCGACACGCGGATCCGGCAGATCCTTCGTCCGCGCGGCGATGTCGGTCATGCGATCGAGCAGCCCGATCTCCTCGGAGGAGGGAGCCGTGGGATCGACGCTCTCGGCCCG
>JANMGF010000759.1:0-1261 GCA_031374535.1 Polyangium sp. (in: bacteria) | reverse complement strand
CTCGAAAGCGCGCGATCGCCCCGTCCTCGCCGTCCGTGCCCGGTGCCGCCTCCCGCGCCCGTTCGACGGCCCCGACGAGGGCCCGGAGCCCCTCGCGGCAGCTACCGTACGGGGAAGGGGGGTGATCCGTGAAGAACACCTGCACCGAGATCTGCACCGTGCCCGCCAGGCAAACGGCGCCGATGATGCCGTAATAGATGGCCCCGGCGACGGTTCTTCCGCGCCGGCGGGAGGATACGGGTCGGGGCGACCTCTGTGGTGCGGCTTTCATGGGCGAACGGCTCTTCCGTGGAGTCCCAACCGATCCGGTCAGTTGAGCTCGCTCTCCGGGCGCTCGGCCTGCTCGGCCTCGAGGAACGTGGCGGTGATCTCCCGCTCGAGCGCGAGGCTGACCTCCCGCTCGATGCCTTCGACGCTGCCTGCGAGCCTCGCCACGTTGATGGCATACACGAAAATGCGCGCGCAAGGCGCGTCCACACGCGCCCCGCGGGAGAGATCGTCCGAAGCGAGCCCGTCGAGGAGCACGAGCGCCCGCGGATCCACGCCCTCGGCCACGAGCTCCATGCCGGGGACGTCGGAGACGTACACGTCGGCCGCGTCGACGTACCGGCGCAGCACGGGGTTCAGCCCGGCGATCGCCTTCTGGGCGAGCCCGACGAACGACTCGCGGGAAGGCGCCCAGGGGGGCAGGCCCATCTCGATGTCGAGCTCACGCGCGTGCAGGAAGGCCTGCGTCGCGCCGCGCATGTCGCCGCGCTCGTCGCGTACGAGCCCGAGGTAGTAGTACGCCTCGACGTGCCGAGGATCCTTCATCGCCGCCTCTTCCACGAGCTGCCCGGCCCGCTCGGTCTGGCCGATCTCGTAGAGCGCCCGGCCCACGAGAAATGTGTGGTTCGGGTTGTCATAAGGCCCCGCCGGGATCCGCTCGACGACACGCGCCGCCTCCTCGGTGTCGCCCTTCGCGAGGAGCGCGTCGAACTTGAGCAGGAGCGCGTCGATGATCTCCTCGTCGACCTCGGCGAGATCGAGCGCCTGGTCGCACATCTCGATCGCCTGGTCGTACTCGCCGAGCGGATGGATGTAGACCTCGGCGGCGTTGAGCATCGCCTCGAGATAGGTGTCATCGAGGGCAATGGCCTGCCGAAAATTCTCGATCGCCTCCTCGCCGTCGCCCTCGAGGGCCGCGACGTAGCCGAGGAGGTTGTGAGCCTCCGGCGAGTTCGGATCGAGCTCCAGCGCTCGACGCGCCGAAGCTTCGGCG
>JANMGF010000722.1:0-24318 GCA_031374535.1 Polyangium sp. (in: bacteria) | reverse complement strand
ATCGTCGAGGCGCACGGCGGAAAGATGTGGGCCGAGAGCAAGCTCACCGCCGGCAGTACGTTCCACTTCGCGCTGCCGGCCTCTTTGCTCTCGGCACCTTTTCCCCCTTCGACCACCCCGCCCCGTTCGTGGTAGGGTCCCGTCCCCCATGAGGAAGACCAGCCTCGACACCGTACTTCGCGTCAAATGCAAGCATCGCGTGGGTCAGCTCGCCCGCCTCGCCACCGCGGTGGCCGAACAGGGTGGGTTGCTCGGCGACATCACGACCCTGCGCAGCCTCGAGAGCGATACCCTGCGTGAGGTCACCGTCGAGACCATGGACGAGGAGCAACGCGACCGCGTCATCGAGGCCGTTCGCGCCATCGACGGCGTCGAGCTGCTCGATACCATCGACCGCGTCTTCGACATGCACAAGGGCGGCAAGCTCCACATGACGAGCCGCATCGAGCTGCGGCATCAGCGGGATTTGCGTTACATCTACACCCCCGGCGTGGCGCGCGTCGCGCGGGCGATCGAGCGCGAGCCCGAACGGGCGCGGCACCTCACCGGGATCGGCAATTCGGTCGGCATCTTCACGAACGGCACGCGGGTCCTCGGCCTCGGCAATGTCGGGCCACTCGCCTCGCTGCCCGTCATGGAGGGCAAGGCCGTCCTTTACGACAAGTTCGTGGGGATCAGCGCCTCGCCGATCCTGGTCGATACCCTCGATCCGAAGGAGTTCGTGGAGACCGTCCTCCGGCTCTCGCTCACGTTCGGGGGCATTCACCTCGAGGACATCCGTATTCCGGATTGTTATCGGATCGAGCAGGAGCTCATGGACCGGCTCGACAAGCCCGTCATGCACGACGATCAGCATGGCACGGCCACCGTCGCGCTCGCGGCGCTGCTCAATGCTTGCAAGATGACCGGAGTCTCGCTGGAGAAGGCGCGCGTCGGGCAGATCGGGCTCGGCGCGGCCGGGAGCGCCATTGCGCGTCTCATGATGGCGCACGGGGCGCGGGACTTGCTCGTGACCGACCGGTCCGAGGAAGCCATGAGCTGGCTGAAGAGCCTGGGCGCGCATCCCGTGGACCTGCAAACGCTCATGCGCGAGGCCGATATCGTCATCGCCGCGACGGGCAGGCCCGGGCTCATCGATCCGAAATGGATCCGGCCGGGGCAGGTCATTTTCCCGCTGTCGAACCCGGATCCGGAGATCGAGCCGTTCGACGCGCTCCAGGCCGGCGCAGCCTTCTGCACCGACGGGCGCAGCATCAACAATGCGCTCGCGTTCCCGGGCCTCTTCCGCGGCGCGCTCTCGGTGGAGAGCCGCGCCATCACGCCGGAGATGCGAATCGCCGCGGCGCGCGCCATTGCGTCCTGTGCCGAGCCGGGTGAGGTCGTCCCCTCGCCGCTGCTCCCGCACGTACACGAGGCCGTTTGCGAGGCCGTTTGCGAGGCCGCCCGCGCGCAAGGGCTCGAAGGTACCGCGCGCCTCGTGCCCCGCCGCGCTACTTCCTGATCAGCCCCGTCCGCCCGTCACCGCGACCACCACCACCAGCGTTCCCTGCACCCGGTAAAGCAAGAGCCACGCGCCGACCCGGAGCTGCACGTGGTCGTCCTTGCGCCCGTGCAACGCGAGGACGCCACGCGGCAACGGATCGAAGGCGAGCGCGTCGATCTCACACGATACGTCGTCCCGCGCGGTCTGTTCGAGCGCCTCGAGGTCCCGGGCCGCGCGCGTGAGCAGCTCGACGTCGCGCACGTCCCTCCCACGCGCCCGCCGGCTCACGCGCGCCGCCCCGCCGCGCCACGTCGTCGGCTCCTCGGCTCCTTGCTCGGCCCAGGCTGCCGTGATCGCCTCGTCGTCGATCCGCAGCTCGAGCTCCTCGGCGAGCCGCGCCACGAGATCCGCGGGCAGGGCAACATCCCCTTGCGAGAGCCGCGCGGCCAGCGCCGAAAGCACCTCCGCCTGCGTTTTGCGCATCTCGTCTTCCCTGCGCCTTTCGTTCATCCGGCGCACCCTACACGAACGTGCCCGCCATGTGCGGATCGTGGTAGCTTCTCGCGATGCGCCCGGCCGTCCTCGTGTTTGCCTTCGCCCTGCTCGCCGCGAGCGCAGGGCCGGCATTCGCCGAGGCCGCAGCCGAGGTCGACACGCGCCGCTGGTGTGCGCCCGAGCTCTCCACGCTCGCGGGCGAGGTTTGCGCCTTCGTGCCCGAAAAACCGGCGCCCGGACCTCGCACGCTCATCCTTTATTTGCACGGCGTCGTCCAGCCCGACACGACGGCGCAATGGAACCTGCAACGCGGGGCGGCGCGGGTGGGCGCGACGTACGGCCATTCGGTCATCATGCCCCGGGGCCGACGAGGCATCGGCCCGAAGACGATGGAGCACTGGTGGACCTGGCCAACCAGCGTCGACGCGCGGCGGGCCCACGAGGACGCGCTCATCGCGGAATGGTCGGCCGCGCGCGCCGCGCTGGAGCAAGCCGCGGGCAAACCTTTCGAACGTGTTTACGTCTTTGGATTCTCGAACGGCGCCTATTACGCGACCTCGCTCGCGATGCGCGGGCGGCTCGACGTCGCCGGGTATGCGCTCTTCGCGGGCGGCTCCGGCGCGTCGTATCATGAGATCGAGGCCAAGCAGGGCAAGCGCCGCGCGCCCATCGTGGTCGCGTGGGGCGCGGGGGATCCCTCGCATGACAAGCAGAAGGCGCTCGCGAAGATGCTGAAGCGTTTGCAATGGCCCTATCTCGAGCTCGGGCGGCGCCGGGCCGGCCATGCGATGACCGACGAGCAGGTCGAAAAAGCGCTCGTGTTCCTCGGCGCCCGCTGATCTTTTTTTTACGAGGCGCGCCTCGCCGGTGTCTCTTGCGGCATGCGAAAGTCACGCCTCGGGATCCTTCTTTCGTTCGGCCTTTTTGCCGTCGTCGCGGCCGCGTGCGGCACGGGCGGCGGTTCCGGCTCCTCGGGAACGACCCCTCCTCCGGACGCCACCATCCCCGTCCTCGACCCCACGTGTGGCGTCGAGTCCACCGTCTCGGCGACGCCCACCTACGCCGAGGACGTCGCGCCCATTTTGATGAAAAACTGCGCGACTTGCCACGCGAACGGCGGGATCGGCCCCTTCCCTCTCCTCTCGTACGAGGAAACCAAGCCCCTCGCGGGCCTCATCGCCGAGCGCACCACCCAGCGCGAGATGCCGCCCTTCAATCCGAACAACTGCGGCCATTGCAACAAATTCCAGGACGCCCGTTGGCTCACGTCCGAGGAGATCGCCACGATCTCCGCCTGGTCGAAGGCCGGCGCGCCCTCGGGGGATCTGGCGAAGGCCCCGCCGCCGCCCGAAAAACCCATGGGCCTCGCGGACGCGAACCTGATCATCGACACGGGCATCTCGTACACGCCAGACGCGTCGAAGGTCGACGATTATCGATGTTTCGTGGTCGATCCGGGCATCGCGACCGATCAATTCCTCACGGCGTACGAGGTCCTCCCGGGCGATGCGCGTGTCGTCCACCACGTCATCGCTTTTGCGCTCGATACCGCCGCCGCGGAGGCCGAGGCCGAAGCCCTCGACGCCGCCGAGCCGGGCGCGGGATACGAATGTTATGGAGGCTCCGGCGTCGGAAATTCGCGGTTCGTCGTGGGCTGGGCGCCCGGCGGCGGCGCCACGCGTTTTCCCGCGGGCACGGGCCTGAGGCTCACGGGCGGGCGCAAGGTGGTCGTGCAGATCCATTACAACCTCGCGGGCGGCGCGTTCCCCGATCAAACCCGCATCGCGGCCGTCGTGAAGAGCTCCGTCGACAAGGAGGCGAGCATCCAGCGCGTCGCGGCGCAGGGAATCAGCTTGCCGCCTGGGCAACCGATCGTGCCCGTGACGACCGAGGAGCTGGTCCCGGCCCAGGCCGGCACCGTGACCTTGTGGGGCGTCGCGCCGCACATGCACGGCGCGGGCAAAACGATGTACGTGGAGTCCGAGCGCGACGGGCAGAAGCAATGCTTGCTCGACGTCGGCAACTGGGATTTCCACTGGCAAGCATTCTCGATGTACGAAACGCCGCCGAAGGTGCAAGGGGGCGACACCCTCCGGCTCACCTGCGGCTACGACACGACGGGCCGCGACACCGTCACGACCCAGGGCGAAGGCACCGAGGACGAGATGTGCATCGCGTTTTTTTATGTGACGCGCTGACCCGAGCCACCCCCGCCCCCCTCGACCCCGCGCACCCGGGATGCTAGTGTCGGTCGGTGGCGAACGAACGGGCACGCGAGCTTCAGGCGGTCGCCGTCGCGCTCGCGGCCCACGTGCTTTTCCTGGCCCTCGCCCCGCGCGAGCCCCTCCCGCAGATTGAAGTCTTGCCGCCGCGCGTCGAAACGCCCGTCGAGACGAGCATCGATATCGAGGCATCGCCCGGCACGGCGACACGCGCCCCAATCCCGTCGCCCGAACCACCCCAACCACCCGCCGCACGCGAATCGACCCCCACGCCCAATCGCGTCGCGCCTGCACCCGCGCCCGAATCCGTTCCCGCGCCCGCGCCCGCGCCCGCTCCCGAATCCGTTCCCGCGCCTGCTCCCGCTCCCGCTCCCGCTCCCGAATCCGTTCCCGTCCCCGCTCCCGCTCCCGCGCCGCCCAATCCGCCGGTCGACGAATACGGCGGCGCGCCTCCTGCACCGGCCCCCGTCATCGGTGTGCTTCCCGGTTTGTCCACGCCTGTCTGGGCCATGCCGGGCGTCGTTCCGGACGCCCCCGCGGCCCGGCCCGCGCCTACGAGCATCGAGGCGCCGCGCCCCGTCGATTCCGACGTCGCGAGCCGCGTCCTCTCGGGCACCCTGCACAGCAAGGACAAATCGAGCGGAATCGAGATTCCCGCGGCCGGCGTCGTCGCCTCCACCGTGGCCACCGCCGTCCGCGGATCCCCCGTCAAGGACGCGCGCGCCACCTTCGAGGTAAAGCTCGGGCCGCAGGGCAACGTCGTCGGCGTTCGCCTCGTCAGCACGACCGACGCCGATGCCACGCACTGGACCGGCGTCGTGGAATCCATCCGCAGCACGTTGTCCGCGCGATCCTTGCAAATGGGCGCGGACAAACAGGGCGTGACGGTGGTCGTCAAGATCGAGTCGAAGGTCCAGTATCCGGCCGGCAGCAAGGAGAAGGTCGACGTCAGGCCCGTCTGCGCCAACGAGGTCATCGAGCAGCTCGCCGCCGCGATCCAGGACGGGATGAGCCAGGGCGGCGGCGGTGGTTTCACGCGCGGCGTGCGCGACGATCAGGGCCAGTTCATCCCCTACAGCGAGCTCGACGAGGAGCGCCGCAGCCGCTTCTGCATCCCCATCGGTATTCGTGGCAAGGGCGACGCCTCGAACATCGGCGCCCACATGTACAACGTCGTGAGCTCGTCGTTCACGGTGAAGCGCGCGGGGGAAAAAGCATTGCCGGCCGAGGCGACGTTACCCGTGGACCGGAGCGCTCCGTGGGTCCCCGCGGTTCCGGGCAAGACGCGGCCTGCGCCTCCGCCGCGGAAGAAAAAGAACAAGAAAAAGAAGTCGTGAGGCCGCCCGTTCAGGGCGAGGTCGGCGGCGTGGCCGCGGGATTTTTCGCGCCGGCCTCGCTCATGCCATGCCCTTCGCCGCGAGCCATTGCTGCGCGAGGTCGTCGATCTCGGCGTCCAGGGGATGAAAATCGCGCCGGAGATACGACTTGATGCCTCGCAAAAAGACCCGCTGCCCGATCGGGTGCTCCCGGAGCTTGCGCAGCTCGGCGAGCAGGTCGATATCGCCGCGGCGGCGATCCTGTTCGAGGAGGAGAAACGCACCGGCGACCCAGAAAGCCGCGAGCGCAGAGGCCGCGAGGGCCATCCCCGCGACACGGAGGGCATAACTCGGCGCGACGGCGGAGAGCACGTCGAAGGCGACGGCGCGGTGCTCGATCTCCTCGGCCGCATGCCAGAAAAGCAGGTCGCGCAGCGCGGGGTGGGCGCGATCGAGGTACCGCTCGCGGAGCGCGCCTTCGGCCATGATGGCGGTGAAATGCTCGAGCGCCGCGGTGACGGCGAGCCGATAGGCCGGAGGGAACGAGGGTTCGAGGAGACCATACGCGATACGCTCGTACACGCGCAGGAAGGGCTTGATCTCGTATCCCTGCTCCTCGAGCCGCTCGAAGAACCGCTCGTGGGAGCGGGCGTGGCGGCCCTCCTGGGCGAAAAAGCCCTTCACCTGCTCGCGGAGGCCGGGGTCGTCGAGTTTGTCGAGGTAATGGTGCACGCTCCGCACGAAAAAACGCTCGCCGGCCGGGAAGAGCAGATTGACGCCGTTCGCGAGCTGCGTGGCGAGCGCGTTGCCGCCGAACCAGTGGCGCGGGACGGTGTCGTCGAAGGTGAGGCCGGGATCGCGGGGTTTGATGGCGGGGCGTTCGTGGGTTGTCTGCATGGCCGGGTCTCCGGGGAGGCTTCGACGGTAGCGTTCCAGGGCTGGGGGGTCAATGGTTGATGGGTGGAGGGGCGAGGGGCTCTCGATCAACGTGCGAAGAAGAGCCGCGCGACCAGGCGGTACGGGCCCTCGGTCACGTATGATTCCGCGGTTTCTCGGTCGAGGTTGTCGTTGGCGTTCTGAAGAACCCTCCAGACCCGGCGGCGCGCCTTGCAACGGTCGGGGGCGTTGAGCCCGAAGACACGGATGGTAAGGCGGACGCGGGCCCTCGTGCGAGCGTCGCGCTCGGGTGCTGGAAAGAGCCTGCCGTCGTTGGGGTCGAAGGCGATCAGGCTCTCGACCGGATCGATATCGGGCCGGAGCAGCCGGCACGACCATTGTTTCCCTTTGAACCCCGTGTTGCACTTCTGGCACGATGGATAGAGGTTGGGCCAGCAAAGCCCCTGATCTCGATCGAAATGGCTGGGGATGAAGTGGTCGATGGTCTCGCTCGACGTCTCGTTGAGGGGACCGTCACAGTAGGCGCAATTGCTGCGATCGTGGGCCGGGCGGACGACTTCGTGAAACCACGCGGCGAGGCTCTTGTTGTCCTTCGTCCAGCCGTGCAGCGCCTTGGACGCCTCCGTGCTCCCGTCGCGGTATTGCTTCTCTTTATCCGCCCAGAAGAGCGGCGGCGGCTGCCTCTCGAGCCGATTCATGCGGCGCGCTCGCGGATCTTGTCGGCGATGAGCGCGCGTACGGGCACCTCACGCATGGAGACCACGGTCCGGACCTCTTCGTTCAAGCCGAGGAGGAAATCGCGGGCCGTCGTGAACGCGTCCCATTCGAGGTCTTGCTTGGCGCGGAGGGCGAGGATGCCTCGCTGGTGGACTTCGAGGGCGCTGCGCGTGTCGTCGTCGACGAACCCCGAGGGAGCGCCGAAGATTTCTGACACGACCCATTCGAGAGACTGGCCGGGTTCGAGGCGTACGGGTTCGATCTTGCCGGAGACGCGGCCGGTCTTCGGGTCGGGCTGGATGCGAAAGACGGTGCCTTCGCCGGCGGAGGCGACGACGAAGGGAGAGTGGGTCGTGGCGTAGATACGGGCGTTTGGGAAGAGATCGCGGAGCGCCGGGAGGATGCGGGCCTGCATGCGGGGGTGGAGGCTCTCTTCAATCTCGTCGAGGATGAGCCAGAAGTCTTGATCGAAAGGAGTGCGCTCCTTGTCGGCCCAATCGATGCGCTCGAGGCGGACCAGGAGATCGGAGAGCCAGGAGATGGTGTTGCGCATGCCCTCGCCGAGGAGGTCGATGGGAATTTGCTCACCGTTGAAGAGAATGCTCGGTGCGCGTTGGCCGATGGGAAATTCGATTGAAACCCGACGATCCAGGATGCGGGAAAGAGCATGCTGGAAGCGGTCGAGCGTCTCCTGGTGGGAGGCTGCGACACGCTCGTACGGCGTGACGTCGGTGGTGCCGCGTCTTTCCGAGGCGTAAAGCTTGGACTGAATACGCTCGAATTCGATGTTCGTGAGGAACTGACCAACATAATGGGCCGCAGCCTCCTCCCGACCGAAACGCAAGGCGCCCGCGAATGGGCTTTCCTTCAGATCCCGTGGCCCAGATGACGTCACATTTGCCGATGGGTAATGACCGCGGTAAGCAAATGCAATAACCCCGGTGGGATCCCCGTATCCGACCTGCTTCCGAAAAGGCTCGGGGGACCCGTCCGACCTCGTTCGCTCCATCTTCCACGACGAGTCCATGCTCGTCGATACGTCGAGCGCGCCGATCCTCGCTTGCAATAAAATTTTGGAGAATACCCCGTGAAAGCGCTGCAAGGGCGTAAGCGAATAATCGTCCCAGGCGAACATGCGAGCGCACCCCGCAATGGTCTCCGCAAGGGTCGTCTTCCCGCACCCATTCGCCCCCTCGAACAGCACGATCTCCCCTTTCCCCGTCGGCTCCGGAAACTCCAGTGACGCGTCTTCGAAGGGGCCGACGTTGTGCAGCTCCATGCGGGTGATGCGCATGCCCACATCTTGCACCAACTTCTCCCGCCCTGGCGAGACCTTTGTACCTCGCCGGTCCGTGCGTCCGCGCCTCCCTCCGCTACGACGCATTGGAATCCCCCCCGACTTGCGCCAAACTCGCGCCCCGATGTCCCCCCGAAGCGCCCTCCTCCTCGCCACGCTCTCGATCGCGGCCTGCTCAGCCGCAGAAACCCCCACCCCCGATCGTTTCACAGCCGCTCCCGCTCCCGCTCCCGCTCCCGCTCCCGCTTCCGCTTCCGCCTCCGCTTCCGCCGCCGCTTCCGCTTCCGCTTCCGCCGTGCCGCGGGATCCGACCGTCGACAAACTCCAGCTCACCGCGCAGGTCGACGCGCGTGCGTTCGAGCTCGTTCGTTCGCTCGTCGACGAGGTGGGGCCGAGGCTCGCGGGATCGAAGGGGGACAAGGCTGCGGTCGCCTGGGCGCTTCGTACGATGAAGGACCAAGGGCTCGCCAACGTGCGCGCCGAAAAGGTCATGGTTCCCCATTGGGAACGCGGCGCGGAGAATGGACGCATCGTCTCGCCCCATGCGCACACGCTCGCGATCACCGCGCTCGGCGGGAGCGTGCCGACGCCCGCGAAGGGGCTCGAAGCCGAGGTCGTCCTGGTCACGTCGCTCGACGCGATGGCCGCGATGGACGAGGCCAAGGTCAAAGGCAAGATCGTCTTTTTCTCGGCCCCCATGAACCGCACGAACGATGGTTCGGGGTACGGCAAGGTCGCCGGCATGCGGCATCGTGGCGCGATCGCCGCGGCCAAAAAAGGCGCGATCGGCGTGCTCCTCCGATCCATCGGCACCGATCACCACAGGCTGCCGCACACGGGCGCCATGTCTTACGACAAGGACGTCCCCAAGATCCCGGCCGCCGCGATCTCCGTGCCCGACGCCGAGCTCGTCGAACGGCTCGTCGGTCAGGGCAAACCCGTGCGGATCGCCTTCTCGCTCGCGTCGAAGGTCCTGCCCGACGAGGAGAGCGCGAACGTGATCGGTGAGGTCACGGGACGCGAAAAACCCGACGAGATCGTCCTCCTCGGCGCGCACCTCGACGCGTGGGACCTCGGGCAAGGCGCGGTGGACGACGGGGCCGGGTGCGCGGCGGTCGTCGATGCAGCGCGGATCGTGATGGGTTTGCCCACGCGGCCGCGACGCACGATCCGCGTGGTGCTCTTCGCCAACGAGGAGAACGGGCTGCGCGGCGCGGTGGCGTACGGCAAGGAGCATGCGGCCGAGCTCGACAAACACCAGCTCGCCCTCGAGATGGACCTCGGCGGGGGGCGCGTGCACACGACACGTTTCCTCGCCGCGGACGCGACGCGGCCCACGCTCGAACGGATGGCGCGGGGCCTCGAAACGCTCGGGATCAAGTACGACGCGGGCCCGGCGCACGGCGGCGCGGACCTCATCCCGCTCCACGCGGCCGGCGTGCCGATCGCGGATCTGCATCAGGACGCGACGAACTATTTCGACGTCCACCACACGGCCGACGACACGCTCGACAAGATCACGAAGGCGGATCTCGATCAGGTCGTCGCCGCGGTCGCCACGCTCGCATGGACCGCGGCCGAGGCCCCCGAGACGTTCGCCCGTGTGCCCGAGGGCAAGCGCTGAGCAACGAACTTCTCGGAGGCCCGTCGACGCGCCTATAGTCGTACGATGAGGATCGGCATCGGCTGGAGGTCGCTCGTCGTGGGGGCTCTTTTTGTCCTCGCCGCGGGCGCGTGTGGCGCGGACGAGAAGCCCCCCACGCAAACCACGACGAGCGGCACGGGCGGCAGCGGCGGCGGCGAACCGATGCCGCCCGCGCGGTGCGGCGAGCTCTGCGACCACCTCGCGCAGAACAACTGCTTCGTATGGTCGACCTGCGCCGAGGACTGCGACGCGCGGCTCGACGCGGGCAAGGCGTGCGAGCCCGCGTTCGAGGCGCTCCTCGGCTGCTGGGCCGATCAGAAGGCGGATTTCACGTGTCTGCCGTCCCAGGTCGTGACGCCCGCCGCTTGCAAGGCCGAGGAGGAGGCGTTTCGCGCGTGCGCGGAGGGACAACCCCGGAGCGGCACGAGCGCGTGCACGGGGCAGGCGTGTACGACGGGCGAGGACCTGTGCACGTGCTCGACGTCGTGCCCGGCGGGAGAGCTGCGATCGGCGTGTACGTTGCTCGCGGACGGGACGTGGACGTGTGCTTGCCGATCGGACAAATCGCTGCTCGGGACCTGCATCGAGCCGACGAAGCCCTGCCACAATCAGGAAGGATGTTGCGCGGCATTCTTCTACTGACCCGCCCGCGGCCACGGCACCGGCGCCTCGCAGCGAGGTGGTCGGATTCCGTCGCGTACGGCAAACCCGCACCGCCGCTTGAAACGGGAGCGTCAGCGGGCATGCGCGCGCGACGAAAAACCCGGAGCGTCCCCTCGACGCGGCCGCGATATCGCGTTACAGGGGCGGACCATGAAAACCACGTTATCGTTTTTCGGGATGCTTTCCCTCATCGTCGGCGCGGTCGCTTGCGGCGGCGGCGAGACCGAGGTGAAGGATCCGTCGAAGGACAACGCGACGCCGGCCGCGACGACCACGACGCCGGCCACGACGACCGAGACGACGGCCACGACGACCACGACGCCGGTCGAAGCGAAGAAGCCCGCGCCCCCGCCGCCGGTCGTCGAGGACATGAAGGCGAGCGAGGATCCGAAGCCGCTGCCCACCGTGAAGATCGCCGCGCCGAAGAACGACGTGTCGGTCGGTGACCTCGCGAAGGCGAAGGACTTCGAGGTCAAGCTCGACGTGAAGGACTGGGCCACGGTCGAGAAGGGGCCCCACGTCCACCTCATCCTCGACGATCACCCGTACAAGGCCATCTACGACACGACCAAGCCCGTGAAGGTCTCCGAGCTCCTGCCCGCGGGCGCGGAGCTCAAGGAAGGCGAACACACGCTCGTCGCCTTCGCGAGCCGCGCGACGCACGAGTCGGTGAAGGGCAAGGGCGCGCAGGCGCTCGTGTCGTTCTGGGTCGGCAAGAAGGGCAAGGCGGCCTTCGACCCGAAGAAGCCACACGTCGTCTACAGCCGCCCCAAGGGCGAAAACAAGGGCCCGATGGGCAAGGAGCTGCTCCTCGACTTCTATCTCTTCGGCACGGCGCTCGACAAAGGCGAGAAGGTCAAATACACGATCGCCAGCCCGGCCCTCGCGACGCCGCTCACGGGCGAGTTCACCACGTGGGCCCCGAAGGTCGCGAAGAACCTGCCCAAGGGCGACTACGAGGTCACGGTCGAGCTCGTGGACAAGGACAACAAACCCATCGAGGGCCACCTGACGAAGACGACACGCAAGGGGATCGCGCTCGATCCGGATGCCGCGGCGAGTGATCCGCACGGCGGACACGGCGGCGCACCTGCGACCGCTCCCGCGGCTCCCGCGGCTCCCGCGGCTCCCACGACCACGACCGCGCCCGCGCCCGCGCCCGCCAAGAAGTAATTCGTCTCGGCCTATTGCTTGGACGTCCAAGCAACAGGCAGCGCGCGCCGATCAAGGCCCAGCAAGCGAAAGACGGCCCATCCAGAGGGCACCCTCGCCGCGAGGCAGGTGCCCCTCTTCCCCCTCGGCATACCCGAGCACCGCGCTCACGAGCGCCGCCTCGTCGCCCACGACGTCAAGGGCGCTGATCCCGGAGCTACACGCGAGGATACGAGCGCCGAGGGGCGCCCCCGCGGGGTCGAGGACCACCGAGAAGAGGGATCCCGCGACGATAGCTCCAAAGCTCGGGAAGCCGCCGCCCATGAGTTGTCCGCCGCCGAAGCGGACGAGCGAGGTCGCGCGGCCCACGACGATGACGCGTCCGTCCTCGGCGACCGCGACGTCACCGAGGTTGAAGCCGTCGACGACGATGGCCACGCTGTGGTCGAAGCGTTGCGCCCAGAGAGGCACGCCGGCCGCGTCGAGCGCCACGACGAACCCGTCCTCCCCCGGGCCCGTGCTCTCCACGATCGCGGCCCCGAGCTCGAGCCGCCCGGTGAAAGGCCCCGCCACGACGACCCCACCCGCAGGCCGCGCCGCGAGGCGCACCTGATGGCCCAGGCGCCACTGGATCGCCCCGAGATCCCGCGTGAGGATCGGGAGACCCTGGGGATCAAACGCCGCGACGAAGAGTCTTCCCTCGCCGGTCAGCCCCGGCCCGGACATGGGCCCCACGATCGGCGCCAAGCCCTGACCCAGATCGAGCAGGCCCGCGGTGAAACCCACGATCCACGTGTTGCCCGCCGCGTCGACCGCGACGTCGGTCACTTGCTGGTCGTATTCGTCGCCGAAACGTTGGGCGTGGAGGAGCTTGCCCGCCGCGTCGACCGCGGCGACGAGCAAGTCCCCGCTGCAACCCTGGACGAGCGGGGAAGGCGCGAGCGGACCGGCCCCCAGATCGACCGTGCTGTGGATGGTTTTCACGAGGCTCACGCTTCCGTCCACGCGCGGGGCGACGCGCAGGCGCGCTGGGGTGCAGGTGCCGAGCCCGAGCGGGATCTTCTGCTCGACGAAACCGAAGCTCCAGACAGCGGCTCCGCTTTCGGACATGCGGGCCACGAAGAACCCGCGGCCCGCATCGGGGTCCGGATTCACGAGCGCGCCGCTCCCGAGATCCATCGATTGCGCGAACGTTCCCCCCACGAAAAGGTCGCCGCCCTGCGCCTGGACGAGCGAGGTGATCCCGTCCTCGCCGGGACCGCCAAAACCGCCGCCCCAGACGAGGTTTCCCTCGGCGTCGTACCGGACGAGCAGGGCGTCGCCGTCGTTCGCCGCGACGATTTTGCCGCCGAGGTTCAACGTCTCGAGGAACGCGCCTCCGAGGACGATCCCGCCCCACGCGTGTTTCACGTCGAGCAAGGGGACAAAGCCGCTGGCGAGCTGCGGGAGGCTCTTCACGAAGCGCGGCGCGAGCGGCTTGTCGGCCGGGTTCTTGCGGGAAAACACGATTTCGCCGTTCGACGTGACGCCCGGGATCGCCGAATCGTAAAACCCCTGCACGAGGCCCACCGCGGCATCGTAAACCGCGCCTTGCAGCTCCATGGGCTCGCCGATCGAGCAGAGCCACGCGAGCTCGTCGCCGGGCGCCGTGAGGCTCTTGGCCGTGAAAGGGACCTTCACCTTTCCGCCCTGAATCCGGTCAAAGGACAGCGGAAACAACGACGCGCCGTCGGGCACGTGGACCTCGGCGGCGAGGGGGCGGAGCGGGTCCATGGCCGTCGTCACGTCGAGTTTGTCGAGCCAGATCGAGGTCTCCTCCGACTCGCTCCACGGGGCCAATCGTGCCGAGAGATCAAACGTGCCCTCGATGTGCACACGGCCGTCCGTCTCCGCGGAGAGCGCGACGACGGGGCGCTGGAACTCGACGCTCAAGGTGCTGCTTTCGTCGCGGCAAGCGAGGAGCACGAGCGCGGAGAGCGTGGAGGCGAGGAGGGACGCGGGGGGCGAGGACGGGACCATGGGCACCTCAGAACCGGAATGTCAGGTGGGCCGAGGTCGGACCCACGCGGAGCGACGCTGACGAGGCCTTGGGCGCGTCGCGGCCGCCGAAGATCCAGAAGCCCATGCCCGCGGAGATGCCCACGAGCGCGAGGGGGATCGAAAGGGAGGTGATCGCGCCGGGCAAACCTTCGCGTCGGTCGTCGCCGTGCTGGAGGGCCGTGAAGGCCACGCCTGCGAGGCCCACGCCGAGGGCGGTCGCGAGGATGCCCACTTCCATGAAATGGTCGCTCCGGCGGGGCGGGCCGGGGCTTTTGTCGACGGAAACGCCCCGGAGCGCGACCACGCCGCCCACGAGGCCGATGCCGATGCCGCCGACGAGCATGAGCTGCCCGGCGAGCTCGAGCTTCGGATCGAGTACGCCATAACAACCGGCGACCCCGCAGCGCTCGTCGTGCGTGGGCGCGACGCCGAGGAGGATGCCGCCGGCCAGCACGAAGGCCGAGCCGAGGCCGAGGACGCCAAGGCCATAGGGCAAAAGGGGCGCGCGGGGCGAAGGGAGATCGACCGGAACGCGGGGCGCGGGGCGAATCGGCGCGGCCGGCGTTGTTTCGTCGGCGCGCGCCTCGGCGAGCGGGGCCCCGAGGAGGAGCCCACCCGCGAGCGCTGCACCCAAAAATCGTTTCGAGCCCCCCCGCACCAAAAACCCCCTCAGCGGGAAACGACCACGGTGTTCTCCGCGGGCAGGCGCGTGCGCGCAGTCGTACGCGCCCCCGCAGGAGCGGCCACGTTCTCAAAGTTTCGCGCCAAGCACAAGCGGGGGACCGCTTGGGTGGGAAACCGCACGATTCGATGACCCCGCCGGAACACTCTTTCGAACGCTGCAATGTTCTTGATCCGCCGCGCGATCGACCCGTAACATCGCACACGATGCGGTGTGTATTGTGGTTTCTCGCAGGTCTCGCGGTGTTTCACGCGGGGACCGGGCAAGCCTGGGCCGACGAGCCGGCGAGCGGCGATGCGCCCTCGAAGCCCCAAAGCACGCTCGAAAGGGCGCAGCTGGATCTCGAGGGAGGCCGCTACGCGGAGGCGTGTAAAGCGCTGAAGGACGCGTACCGAGAGGACCCGCGCCCCGCGACGCTCTACCGGATCGCCGCGTGTTACGACAAGTGGGGGCGCATCGCCACGGCCGCCGTCCACTACGACGACTACCTCGCCGCGTTCGGCCAGCTCTCCGACACCGAGCAGAAGGCGGAGCGCGACAACGAGGAGACCGCATCGGCGCGGCGCGAGGCGCTCGAGAAGAAGATCCCGAAGGTCATGCTCCGCGTTCCGCGCGACGCACCCGGCACGACGCGTGTCCTGCGCAAGCCCCTCGAGGAGGGCCCGCTCGTGCAGGTGGCGATCGGCGTCCCTCTTCTCATTGATCCAGGGGAACACGTCCTCACGACCGAGGTCCCGGGGCGGGCCTCCGTGTTCACCAAGTTCACGCTGCGCGAGGGCGAGAACCGCGTCGTCGACGTGAAGGTCCCGACCGAGGCGGAGACGGGTTCGCCCACGAAGACGGCCAAACCCCTCCAGCCCGTGCCTTCGCTCATGCCTTCGCTCGATCCAGGGATCTCGGGGCGGCGGGTCGCGGCCTACACGCTCGGCGGCATCGGCGCCGCGAGCCTCCTCGGCGGGGTGGTGACGGGGGTCATCACCTGGGCGCAGAAGGAGCCCATCGAGAAGAATTGCCGCGGCAAGATCTGCAATACGACGGGTGAAGGCGCGAAGGACACCGCGGCCATCACGGGGACGATCAGCACCGTGATTTTCCCCATCGGTCTCGCGGCGCTCGGCGCCGGCGTCATTCTTTATTTCACGGAACCTCCGCCGTCCAAGTTTGGGAGCGCGGAGCCAAAGGTTCGGTTTTTCGCGACCATGGGTCCGAGCGCCGGTGAGGTTGGTTTACAATGGTGAGCAACAAGCACTTCGCTTACTGGCTCTTGCTGCTGGTCGGCCTCTGCGCCGTCTCGAGCTGTACGAACATCCTCGGCATCGAGACCGATTACACCGACAACCCTTGCGCCGGCGGGCAATCGCTCGAGCCCAAGCAGTGTGGTGAGGGCGCGTGCCGCGTCTTCGTGGACGCCTGCGACGCGAACGGGCTCCCCGTCACCACGTGCGCGCCCGGCAATCCGCAGCCGGCCGATACCTGCGGCGACGGCCTCGACAACGACTGCGACGGCTCGGTCGACGAGGACGACAGCGGCGACTGCAAGTGTATCGTCGAGGAAGGCAGCTCCATCCAGAAGACGTGTTACACCGGCGCGCCTTCGACCCGGAACAAGGGGCTCTGCCGCGACGGCCTGCAGAACTGCGTGAACAGCACGTGGGCGCAGTGCCAGGACGACGTCCTCCCGGCCATCGAGAAGCCCGACGGGTTCGACAACGACTGCGACGGCGAGGTCGACGAGGGCCTGCCGTGCGAGGAGGGCGAGCAGCAGTACTGTTATGGTGGGCCCGTCGAGGATCCGACGGTGGCCCTGCCTGCCCCCTGCAAGGGCGGCACGCAGACGTGTATCGGCGGCAAGTGGGGCAAATGCATCAGCCAGGTGCTCCCGGTCATCGAGATCTGCGACAACGTCGACAACGATTGCGACGGCAACACCGACGACCTCGGCGAAGCGGGCAGCCCCTGCGATTGCGCCACCGGCCAGAAGCAGCCCTGTTACTTCGACGACGCGGGCAACCAGATCGATTGCCCGCCGGACCTCAAGGGCATCTGCGCGTGCGGCACGCGGACGTGCACGAACGGCCAGTTCGGCACCTGCAAGGACGCGGTCCTGCCCGCGCAGCAGGACGTGTGCGACGGCCAGAACGACGATGATTGCAACGGCATCATCGACAACGTCGGCGCCCCGGGCAGCCCCTGCGATTGCGTGAACGGCACCGAGCAGGACAGCTACGACGGCCCCCCAGGCACGGCGGGGCTCGGCACGTGTATCCCGGGCAAGCAAGCCTGCGTGAACGGCCAGTTCAAGACCTGCACGGGCCAGAAGATCCCCACGGTGGAGATCTGCAACGGCCTCGACGACGACTGCAACGGCCAGAAGGACGACGGCGTCACCGGCGTCGGCGAGGTCTGCTTCCTCCCGCAATACGCCGCCACGCCTTGTTACGCCGGAACGAAGAAGTGCGAGATCGGCGATACCACGCCGAAATGCGTGCCGAACGTCCAGCCGCTCACGCTGGCCGAGGACTGCGACAACATCGATGACGATTGCAACGGCATGATCGACGACGGCCAGTTCTGCTGCACGAACAACAACGACAACTCGCAGAACGGCAACGAGACCGACATCAACTGCGGCGGTAGCTGCGCCGAGAAGTGCTCCGACGGCAAGAAGTGCAAGGTGGGCATCGACTGCGAGAGCGGCAACTGCGTGGGCAGCATCTGCATCTCGCCGACCTGCAACGACGGCTTCAAGAACGGCTTCGAGGCCGACACCGACTGCGGCCTCGTCTGTCCGTTGAAATGCAAGGTGGGCGACGGCTGCGGGACGAACTCCGACTGCGTCACCGATCTCTGCAACCTCGCCACGAAGATCTGCACGCAAAAGGAGCTCGGCGAGAGCTGCGGCAAGGCTGCCGAGTGCGCGAGCAGCTACTGCATCGACGGCGTCTGCTGCAACGATCCCTGCAACGGCTCCTGCCAGGCGTGCACGAGCGCCCTCAAGGGCGGCGGCTCGAACGGGTTCTGCGGCGCGGTCTCCGACAACACCGACCCCGACAACGACTGCGCGACGAACCTGCCCTCGACCTGCAAGTCCACCGGCGTGTGTATCGGCGGGTCGTGCGCGAACTACCCGGCCGGCACGACGTGCCAGCCCGCGGCCTGCACCGGCACCGCGTCCGAGAACCAGTCGGACATCTGCGACGGCAACGGCGCCTGCCTCGAGAAGGTCGAGAAGGATTGCACGCCGTACGCCTGCGTCGGCAGCGCCTGCAAGACGGCCTGCGTGGCCGACGGCGAGTGCGCCTCGGGGTATTACTGCAACGCGCCGCAGTGCCAGCTGAAGAGGACGAACGGCCAGAGCTGCGCGCTCGCCTCGCAATGCCAGAGCGGCAACTGCGTCGACGGCGTCTGCTGCAACGACGCCTGCGCCGGCTCCTGCCTCGCGTGCAACGTCGCGGGCAGCCTCGGGAGCTGCACGAGCGTCGGCGTCAACCAGGACCCGGCCAACGAGTGCAACCCGGGCTCCTGCGACGGCCTCGGCCAGTGCCAGAAGTCCCTCGGAAACTCGTGCACCGTGAACGCGCAATGCGCCAGCGGCAACTGCATCGACGGCGTCTGCTGCAACACGACGTGCCTCGGCACCTGCCAGGCGTGCGACGTCGCCGGGAGCCTCGGCACCTGCGCGAACATCGCGGCCAACGTCGATCCGGCCAACGAGTGCCCGAACGGCGCTTGCACCGGCGCGGCCACCTGCCAGGGCGACACGCAGACGCCGTGCGTGGTCCCGAGCGACTGCGCGAACAACCTCTGCGTGGACGGCTACTGCTGCGACGCGCCCTGCTCGGGCCTCTGCGAGGCTTGCTCGTCCGCGCTGAAGGGCGCGGGCGTCAACGGCGTCTGCGGCCCCATCGGCGCGAACCTCGATCCGAGCAACGAGTGCGCCGCGGGCGAGTGCAATGGCGCCAAGACCTGCGAGGCGCCCGACGGCTTGGCCTGCATGACGGGCGCGCAATGCCAGAGCGGCCATTGCGTCGACGGCGTCTGCTGCAACACGGATTGCAGCGGCACCTGCCGCGCGTGCAACGTGCCGAACAGCGTCGGCACCTGCGCGAACGTGCCTCTGAACCAGGACCCGGTGAACGAATGCAACCCGGGCTCCTGCGACGGGCTCGGCGCCTGCCAGATCAACACGGGCAACGCGTGCAGCTCGAACGCCCAGTGCTCGACGGGCTTCTGCGTCGACGGCGTCTGCTGCAATTCGGCCTGCACGGGCACCTGCCAGGCGTGCACGTCGGTGCTGAAGGGCGGCGGGAACAACGGTGAATGCGGGCCGATCGCCGGCAGCACCGACCCGCAAAACGAGTGCGTCCAGGAGCCAGCGAGCACCTGCGGCAACACGGGCTTCTGCAGCGGCCAGGGCAACTGCTCGCTCTATCCGAACGGCACGACCTGCGCGACGGCGGCTTGCACCGGCCAAAGCACGAAGTCGAACCCCGACACGTGCAACGGCGTCGGTCAATGCCAGGACGGCGGCTCGCAGAGCTGCCAGGCCTACGCGTGCAACGGCGGCAACTGCAACCTCACGTGCACCGCGGATACCGACTGCGCCACGGGCAATTTCTGCAAGAGCATGGCGTGCGAGCCGAAGAAGCCGAGCGGCGTCGTGTGCGCGGCGGGGAACGAGTGCACGTCGGGCAACTGCGTCGACGGCGTCTGCTGCTCGACGGCCTGCACGGACGAATGCAAGAGCTGCGGGCTCCCGGGCAGCCTGGGCGTCTGCGCGAACATCCCGAGCGGTCAAGCGGACGCGTTGCCG
This sequence comes from Polyangium sp. (in: bacteria), assembly GCA_031374535.1. Taxonomy (GTDB): domain Bacteria; phylum Myxococcota_A; class Polyangia; order Polyangiales; family Polyangiaceae; genus Polyangium. Next base: position 4,896 of record JANMGF010000722.1, on the reverse strand, counting down.
GCCTGCGGCGGCATCCAGGTCTGCAACGGCTCGGGCAAGTGCGTCGACGCGAACGGCCAGCCCTGCGCGACGAACGCGGAATGCTTCAGCACGCTCTGCGTCGACGGCGTCTGCTGCAACACGGCCTGCAACGGGCTCTGCTCTGCATGCAGCACGGCGAAGACCGGCGCCGCGAACGGCGTCTGCTCGCCTGTCTCGAGTGGCCAGGACCCCGAGAACGAGTGCTCGGGCGCGGCGGCTTGTAATGGCATGGGCGCCTGCGGGCTCCTCGCGGACGGCTCGGTCTGCGCGATGGCCTCCGAGTGCGCGAGCGGCAACTGCGCCGACGGCTTCTGCTGCAACAATACGTGCACAGGCACGTGCAAGGCGTGCAGCGCGGCCAAAACGGGCGGCGTGAACGGGGTGTGCTCGAACGTCGCGACGAACAACGACCCCGACAACGAGTGCGTCGCCTCCGAGTGCAACGCGTTCGGGGAATGCGAAGAGCCGAACGGGTCGCCTTGCCTCGCCAACGGCGAATGCGCGAGCGGCATCTGCGTGGACGGCGTTTGCTGCAACAACGCCTGCAACGGCGATTGCCAGACGTGCAACAAGGCCGGCTCGGTCGGCATGTGCGCCCCGGTCGCCGCCGGTCAGCAGGACATGTGCGTGGTGGGCTCGACCTGCGACGCCACGGGCAACTGCAAGAAATCGCAGGGCGGCGCCTGCGCGTTCGGGAGCGAGTGCCTGAGCGGCTTCTGCACCGACAACGTCTGCTGCGAGAATGCCTGCTCCGGCACCTGCAAGACCTGCAACCTCGGCGCCATGCCGGGCGTATGCAACAACGTCCCGACGAACACGGACCCGGCCAATGAATGCTCTGGCGCGGATGTGTGCAACGGCGGCGGCGCCTGCGTGAAGGTCAACGGCGCGGGGTGCGGCGGGCCCGGCGAGTGCCTGAGCGGCTTCTGCACGGACGGCGTCTGCTGCGAGAACACCTGCGGCGGCACGTGCAAGGCGTGCAACGTGGCGGGCTCTTTGGGCCTGTGCTCGAACATCCTGTTCGGCGTGGACCCGGCGAACGAGTGCATGGGCGCGGCGGTCTGCGACGGCGCGGGCGGCTGCAAGAAGGGCCCCGGCGATGCCTGCACGCTGGGCACGGATTGCGCGAGCAACTTCTGCGCGGACGGCGTGTGCTGCAACGAGGCGTGCAGCGGCACCTGCCGCGCTTGTAACCTCGCTTCGCCCGGCACCTGCTCGAACGTCGCGTCCAATCAGGATCCGGCGAACGAGTGCGCGGGCGCGGCCGACTGCAACGGGGCTGGCGCTTGCGAGCTCGCGGCCGGCGTCACGTGCACGCTGGGCACGCAGTGCTCGAGTGGGTTCTGCGTGGACGGCGTGTGCTGCGGAAGCGCGTGCGACGGCGCGTGCCAGGCGTGCAGCGCGGTGAAGACGGGCGGCGTCAACGGCACCTGCTCCTTCGTCACGACGAACTCCGATCCGGACAACGAGTGCGCGGCGGCCGAGTGCAACGGCACGGGCGCATGCGAGGTCGGGAATGGCGTCATGTGCACGCAGGGCACGCAATGCCAGAGCGGCTTCTGCACGGACACCGTCTGCTGCGAGAGCGCCTGCGGTGGTGGCTGCGAGACGTGTAATGCCATGGCCGCACCGGGGATGTGCGTGGCGCACGCGAACGACACGGATCCCGAGATGGCGTGCACGACCGAATGCAACGGCACGGGATTGTGCGAGGTCGCGGACGGCGCCGCGTGCGACGTCGACGCGGATTGCAGCAGCGGGTTCTGCAAGGATCTCGGCGCGACGAAGGAGTGCGCGACCCCGAACTGCATGGACGGGTTCGCGAACGGCGACGAGACCGACACCGACTGCGGCGGCACGTGCCCGAACGCCTGCGCCACGGGGCAAGGCTGCAACACGCCGCTCGATTGCACGAGCAAGGTTTGCGTGGGCAACCTCTGCCAGGCGCCGACGTGCACGGACGGCGTGCAGAACGGCGGCGAGACCGGGATCGATTGCGGCAACATGGCTTGCGGCAGTTGCTTCATGATCCTGGGCGCGGGCACGAACAACGCCGACGTGCACCTCGGCACGTTCGACGTCTCCGCGGGTTCGCCTGCGTGGACGATCACCACGCCCTCGGGTCCCAGGCTCACCACGGCGCCCGGCGCGGCCATGGCGAAGGACGGCAACGGGCTCGTCCTCATCCGCGACAGCAACGCCTCGGGTGAATTCCGCTTCGCGCGCTGGAATGGCAGCACGTGGACGGCCGTGGCCGACGTCGACGGCGACACGGGGACCGCGAACGTGATCGCCGGATCGCCGGTCGCCATCGGCAGCAACAGCACGAGCTCGCTCGTCGCTGCGTATCGTGTCGGCAACGTGCTCCAGTCCCGGTCCTACAACGCCGTGGCTGGCACGTGGGGCTCTGGCCTGAACATCGTGACCCTCGCCAATACGAACGCAGCGATCCTCCCGGACATCACGTTCCGCGGGGCAAACCCCTACGCGGTGTTCCTCGACAACTCAACGCCGGCTCTGCATTTCTCGGAGAACACGGGGACCTGGGGCGCGAAGACCTCGTTCGAGACGACCGCGGTCCTCGGACCGGCGCCCGAGGTGGTGACGATGTCCACGGGCGCGGTGCTCACCGTCTTCTTCAAGGCGAGCCCGGCCGATTCGCTCCACTCGCGGCTCAGCACGGTCGCGGGTGGGTGGGGCGCAGGCTCCGTGACCGCTTCCGTCGGCGGCGCCACGACGTTGCGGTCCTCGCTCGTCGCCTTGCCGAACAACAAGGCCGCGCTCGCGTGGCGGGACAAGGCCAGCAATGACGCGTTCCTGAGCATCTACGACGGAGCGACGAACACCTGGTCGGTGACGGCGATCAACGTCTCCGGCGGCGCGGACGTCGACGGCATCTCCGTGGCGCGCGGCATGGGCGGCATGGTGGCGGAGGTGCTCTTCACCTTGAACACCAACCCCAAGCAGCTCACCCACGCGCGTTACAACGGGACCACGACCACGACGAGCGCCGTCACCGGCGTGACGGGCCGCGAGCAGATCACGATCGCCGCCCCGCCCCTGCCCTGATCCCCGCCCGCCTCCGCCCTCTCTCCCGCCCGGGAGAGGGGGCCGGGGGGCACCCCCTACCGTTTCACCACCGCCGCCTTCTTCTTCATCAGCTCCGCCTCCTCGACCAGGCAACGGTGGGGCTTCGGCCCGGATCCACCTTCCCCGCAGATCAGACAGAACCACGCCACGATCGGCTCGGGCGGCTTCGACGGCCGCGCCTGCCGCGGAGGCGGAGGGGGCGGTTTTCCCTCAGCGAGGGCGGCAAGCTCCGCGGCCTTCCGGCGACGCTCGATCTCGTCCCGGAGCGCGCGCACCTCGGCGGCGAACGCGTCCTTCTGCATCGCCAGGGTCTCGGCGTCTTGCTCGGCCTGCCGGTGGGCGCACGTCAGCTCCTCGATACGCCGGATCGCGGCCGCGAGCTCCCCTCCCCGCCCCTCGGCGACCTTCTGAAGCTCCTGCTCACGCCTCGAAAGGGCTTGCCGGAGGTCGAAAAGCTCCCGCTCGCGTGTCTGAAGGTCTTCCCGGATCTGGGAAAGCTCCCGGTCGCGCGTCTGGAGGTCTTTCCCGATCTGGAAAAGCTCGTTGCTGCGTGTCTGGAGGTCTTCCCGGATCGCGGAGAGCTCTCGACCCCGCGCTTCCGCTTCCGGCAGCTTCCGCGCCTCCGCGACCGCAAGCTCCCGCGCTCCCGCGAGCTCCCGCGCGAGGGCCTCCCGCGACCGCAGGAGCACCCCGATCACGAGCGCGAGCGCCACCACCACGGCGACCAGAATCAACGTGACACCCATACGCGGCGAGGGTCGCAGCATGCGGCCAAACCACGCCGCGGGGCAACCCCTTGCGCCCGCCGCCCGATCCCTCCAAGGTGGCCCGAGCTTGGCGAACCAGGAAGACTACTTCTACGAGGCCCTCCCCTTCGCCGAGACGCACCCCGATCACCTCGGCGCGATCGCCGTCCTCTTTGGCCTCCGCCCCGCCCCGCCTGCTCGCTGCCGCTTCCTCGAGATCGGCTGCGCCACCGGCGGCAACGTCTTGCCCCTCGCCGCCGCTTTCCCCGAGAGCCGCTTCGTCGCCCTCGACCGCGCCGAGGACTCCCTCGCCGTCGCTCGAAGACACGCCGAAGGCGCGCGCCTCCCGAACGTCGCCCTCCACCTCGCCGACGTCCGCGCATTCGAGGACGAACCCGGATCCTTCGATTACATCGTCTGCCACGGCGTGTACTCGTGGGTCCCCGACGAGGCCCGCGCCGCCATTCGACGCGTCGTCCGCCGCCACCTCGCCCCCCACGGGCTCGCCTACATCAGCTTCAACACCCTCCCCGGCTGGCATTTACGCGGCGCCATCCGCGACATGCTCCGCCGCGAGGTCGGCCACGCCGGATCGGCCGCCGAACGCGTGGCCAAGGCGCGCGCGTTTTTGCGTTTCCTCGCCACCCCGACCGACGGGACCGATACGACACGCGCCTGGCTTTCGACCGAGCTCGAGACCCTCGCCGAGCTCTCCGACCATTACTTGCTCGGCGAACACCTCGTCGAGAACAACCGCGCCGAGTATTTCGCCGACTTCGCGCGAGACATGCAGGACGACGGGCTCGCCTTCGTCACCGACGCGCACATGCCCCTCGTGTTTCCCGAGCGCCTCGGCCCCGCGGCGGCCGAGTCCGTGTATGCGCGCGGCGGCGATGTCGTGTCCGTGCAGCAATCCCTCGACGCCCTCGAACTTCGGTGCTTCCGCCGCGCCGTCCTTTGCCGCGACGACGCGCCCCTCGATCGCAAGGTCTCGGCCGACAGGCTGGGGACACTCGTGCTCGCTTCGTCGTTATCTCCC
>JANMGF010000698.1:0-1937 GCA_031374535.1 Polyangium sp. (in: bacteria) | reverse complement strand
CCCGAGGCCCCCCTGCCCGCCCTGGCCCTGGCCTCCCGCGCCGCCCGGGGAGGAGGAGGAGCTGCCCGCGGCCCCGCAGCCGCCGGCGCCGCCCCCACCGGAGCCGCAGCCGATTCCGACCGCCACGAGCAGCGCGGGCATGAGGAATGTCAAAGGTCTCGTTCGTAGAAGCATAGGGATTCTCCTCGGGGAAGCAGGACGTGTCCGCAGACGAGCCGAGCGTACCTTCGGGGATTCGTCCTTGCGAGCGAGATCGTGGCTGCTACCTTGCTCGCCCCTCTCGGAGTACCACGCCCTTGCGCCTGTTTTCCTGAATCCAGCCGTCCGTGAACGTGCCGTGACGCCCGGCGCTCTCCCGTGGGGAGGCTCCGGTCAAACGATTCAGGAGACAGAATGGTATCGCTTCATGCGCTGCGCGTAGCCTTTTCCCATGGGGGCGCCGTGCCCCTCCTCGAGGACGTCGAGCTGCACCTCGGACCGGGGTGGACCGGGATCGTGGGCGAGAACGGCGCGGGCAAGACCACGCTGCTCGGCCTGCTGGCGGGCCATGTGCGGCCCGAGCGTGGCCACGTGCGACGCGACCCGGCCGGGGCGCGCGTGGTGCTTTGCCCGCAGACCGTCGATTCACTCTCCGATGCGATCACGCGTTTCGCCGAGGATCCGGGCGGCGAGGCCGCCGCGCTGCGGGGGCGGCTCGATCTCGTGGCCGAAGACCTCCAGCGCTGGCCCACGCTCTCGCCCGGCGAACGCAAGCGCTGGCAGATCGGCGCCGCCCTGGCGGAGGCGCCGGAGATCCTGCTGCTCGACGAGCCCGGAAACCACCTCGACGCCGAGGCGCGGCGGCTCCTCTTCGGGGCCCTCCGTCGTTTCGACGGCGTGGGTCTCCTCGTCTCGCACGATCGGGCTCTGCTCGACGCGCTCACCACCACGACGTTGCGGATTCATCAATGCGGCGTGCACGTCTACCGCGGGCGTTATGCCGACGCGCGCGCCGCCTGGGAGGCCGAGGCGGCGCACGCGCGGGACGAACGCGAGGCGGCCCAAGGCGAGGAGAAACGCGCCGCGCGCAAGCTCGATCAGGCGCGGCGCGATCTCGCCTCGATCGACGCCGCGCGGAGCGCCAAGAGCCGGATGAAAAACAAGAACGACCACGACGCGCGGAGCATGGGCAGGAAGTTCGTGATCAACGCCGCGGACAAGCGCGTCGGGCGCAATGTGGGCGTGGCGCGGGCCGATCTATCGCGGGCGAGCGCCGAGGTCTCGCGGCACCGTGTCGAGAAGGAGCTCGGCGGCGATCTTTACGTCGACTGGGAGCGGCCCACGCAGGCCTGGCCTTTCCTCCTGGAAAAACCCGTCCTTTGCGCGGGCGAGGCCGAGGTGCTCCGCGACGTGCGCCTCGCCGTCCCGCGCGACGGTCGTATTCGCATCGAGGGCAAAAACGGTGCGGGCAAGAGCACGCTCCTCGGCGCGCTCGCCGCCGCGGCGCGGATCCCGCGCGAGCAGGTCCTCTACCTGCCGCAGGATCTCCCGGCCGACGCGCGGCGGGCCCTGCTCGCGGAAGCGCGCAAGCTCGATCCCGCGGCGCGTGGGCGAACCCTCTCGCTCGTGGCCACGCTGGGCACGGATCCCGAGCGGATCCTGGCCTCGGCGGAGCCTTCGCCAGGCGAGGCGCGCAAGCTGGCCATCGCGCTTGGTCTCGGCCGGAGGGCGGCGGCGCTCCTCCTCGACGAGCCCGAGAACCACCTCGACTTGCCCTCGCTGGAGCGCCTGGAGCGCACGCTCGAGGGGTATCCAGGGGCGATCGTGATGGTGAGTCACGACGTGTCCTTCGCGCGGCGGGCTAAGAGAGTTGGGCGGGGGATTGAAGGGGGGCGGGTGGGTCTCACCCCATAGCCGCCTCGCGGTGGCTTTGGGGCAGGGGGCCGGCGGGGGGGGGG
>JANMGF010000641.1:0-6411 GCA_031374535.1 Polyangium sp. (in: bacteria) | reverse complement strand
GGTGCCGTCCGACTGGCCCTGCCCGAACCGGAGGGTGTCGATCGGCGCCGGCCGTAGCAGCGTCGAAAGCCCGTCCTCGGAGCCCCGCGCGCGGAGCCCCGTCCAGAGCTGCGCCGCAAAGACCAGGACGGTGAGCCCGATAACGAGCTTGGACGCGAGCAACGCGTCGGGATCGAGCCGAGCGCCGAGGCGATCGACCGAGCGGGCGACAGTGGAGATCGCGTGTCCGCAACGAACGCAGCGGTCGAAGCCAGCCCCGTTGAGGGCGCCGCAACGCGCGCAGGGCACGGTCCTCGGCCGCGAGGGGCCAGCTTCTTCAGGCAAGTCGACGCTCCCGTGGTTCGGGTTCCGGGTTTTCCATCGTGAAAATTCGTTCGCGCGCGGAACGTGGAGCCCCTCGCGCGACGGGGCTCAATGTGGTGGCGATCGCCCGTAAGGTCGAGCGGCAAGGGCCGTTCTCCGGGGGTGCAAGCGTTAGCCCTCGCGTTCCGTCCGCTCGCGCCGCCGGCCCTGGATCCGATGGCGGCGCTGCTCCTTGCGGTCGGGCTCGGTCGTCCTTTGCCCCGCGCGCCCGGGCCGAAGGGCGCGCCGCTCGGAGCCGTGCGACCTCGACCGAGTCCAGGTATGGTGGCGACCGTGGCCGTTGCGCGTACGGATCTCGAAGCGGAGCGCGAGCTCTGCGCACGCGCAGGGGCCGGGGATCGGACGGCGCTCGGGCAGATTTTGCGTCGCTACGGGCCGATCCTCTACCGCTCGGTGCTCCTGCCGCGGCTCGGTCGCGAGGCGCTGGCGCAGGACGCGCTCGCAGAGACGTACGCGCGTGTCGTGGAGCGTTTCCATCAGTTCCAGTGGCAAGACACCGGTGTGTATCCGTGGCTGCGCGTCGTCGCGCTGCGGATCGCGTACGACATCCTGCGTTCGCGTCGACGCGAGACGCTCTACGAGCCGGACGATCTGCAGCGCGAGATCGACGCCGCCGAGGCCGATCCGCAGGCAGACGGCGAGGCAGAGCTCTCCGAGAAGAGGGATCTCGCCGAGGCGCGCGCGCGTGTCGATGCCGCGCTCCGATCGATCCATCCGCGCTACGCCGAGGCGATCCGGCTGCGTGTGCTCGAGGAGCGCTCGCGTGAAGAGGTGGCGGGCGTGCTCGGCGTGACGGTCTCGACGTTCGACGTGGTGCTGCACCGGGCGCTCGCGGCGCTGAAGAAGGCGATCGACGCGCCCCGCGCAGCCGAGGGCAAGCTCTCGAGGGAGGCTCCGCGATGAAAAGGGAGCCCAAGCTCAGGCTGGTGCGGCCGGACGAACGCGTGTCGTTCGAGGACGAACCGCCGCCGTCTCCCGAGGAGCTCGCGGAGGCTGAGGCGCTCCGCATGTCGCTCGAGAAAGGGGATCACCCGCTCGTGGACGTGCTCCGCGCAGCGATCGCGCCGGCGTCGCTCGACGACGCGCTGCACGACGCGATGATCGAACGCGCGCTGGGCAAGCGGGACGCGCGCGCCGAGGGCGAAGACGAGCCACCCACGGCCTCCGAGAGAGCGGGGGCCGTGCGGCTGCGGGATGCGCTCGAGGCACCTCGTGGCGAGGATCGGAGGGTGCCGCTCGCGGAGCTCGCCGAGACGCTCAGCGCGGCGCATCGGCCTCGCGCGATCGAGCCGCTCCGCAACGAGGCGCTCATCGCGCGTGCGCTCGGTCGAACGTCCGCGCAAAGGCGCAAGGGGCGCGTGGTGCCGATCGTCTCCGCGGCGATCGTCATGGCTGCGGCTGCGGCAGCAGGCTTCGTCTTCACGCTTCGTCCGCCGGTGGAGAGCACCGTGGCGGAGGCGCCCGAGCTTCAGCGCTCGCGTTCGGCCGGAGAGCTCTTCGACACGCCGTTCCCGCGCGTCGGCGGCGCGTCGTCGCGTGTCGATCGCATCGCGAGCGCGCGCGCCGCGGAGCTTCGCAAGAACCGCTTTGCCTTGTGGGGTGTCCGGTGACGCGCCGCTCGGCGAGGAGGACGATCGTCGCGCTCGGGCTCGTCGTGCTCGGGGCTGTCGGCGTGAGCTGCGCGCGTTCGGAGCGTACGGCCACGCAGCCGGCGGCGTGCGAGCCCGCGTCCGCGCCCGTCGTGGATTCGGTGCTGCTCGCGTTCCTGTCGAAGGCGCGCGCCGCGCACCACAAGGCCGATCTCGCCGAGGCGTCGGGGGATCTCGGCTCTGCGATCACGTCGCTCGAGTCGCTCACCGGCGGCGCGCGTCCCGGCGGCGCGACGCCTCTGCCCGAGGCGAGTGAGGTCCTCTCGGACACGCACGCCCGCCTCGCCGATCTGCGCAGCATGCGCGGCGAGTTCGACGTGGCGTTGCGCGACATCGAGGCGGGGCTCGCGCTGGCGCGGGAGGCGACGTACTTCCGCGGTCATCTGTTCGAGGTGCGAGGGCTCGTCGAGGAGCGGCGCACGAAGGCTCTGCCGGAAGGCGACGAGCGCGAACGCGCGCGCAGGGCCGCGATGGATGCGTTCGACGAGGCCGTGCGAATCCAGGAGGAGGTCATCTCCTCGGCGCTCGGCGACGGCGGCGCGCGCTGAGGCACGTGGACCCCTCACGCGTGGCGACCGAGGAGGGCGTCGCCGATGTTCGTGAGGGTGGGACGTGGACCCCGCGGCAACGGCTGAAGAACGACGTCGTCCACGCGCTCGTGCGAGCCCTGCTTGCGGTCGCGCTCTCGATGCCGAGGCGTGTTCGTCGCGCGGCGTGCAAGGCGCTCGGGTTCGTCGCGTACGTGGTCCTCACCCGAACGAGGCGTGTCGTGGAGGCCAGGCTCGCGGCAGGGCTCGGTACGCCCGATCCACGCGCGCGGCAGGCCTTCGTGACGGTCGCGGAGATGCTCGCCGACACGCTCGATCTCTTGCGCCCAGACGAGCGCGCGGGGCAGCGGCTCTCGCTCGATCCGGCGTCGCGTCGCGTGTTCGAGGAGGCGCTCGCGGAGGGGCGCGGCGTCGTGTTCGTCGCGGCGCACCTCGGACCCTGGGAGCGGATGGCCGCGCTCCTCGTCGAGGAGGGTTTTCCGGTCGCGACGGTCGCGCGCGAGAGCTACGATCCTCGCTTGACCGAGCTCTACGAGCGCCTGCGTCGTCCGCGCGGCGTACGCTCGTTTTACCGGGGACGACGTGGCGTCGCCGTCTCCATCGCGCGTGAGCTCGCCCAAGGCCGCGCCGTCGGGTTTCTCGTGGACATTCCTGCGCGTGTACCCTCGATCACACGCCGCCTCTTTGGCGAAGAGGTCCCCATCCCGGTGGGGCCCGCGCGTATCGCCCTCGCGCGTCGAGCCGCGCTGGTCGTCGGCACGTGTGCGCCGCCGGCTCGCGTGTCGGAGGCTCCTGGTTCGAATCACCCGAACGTCGAGATCTCCCGCATTCCCCTGGACGATCTCGACGGAGATCCTTGCGCCGAGGACATTCTCGTGTCGAGAATCACCGACGAGCTCGAGCGACGCATCGCGGCATGGCCCGAGGCGTGGCTCGGCAGCTTCGTGCCGCCGCGGCGTCCGGCTGCGTTGCGGGACGTGCACGATCCTCATTAGACTGAACGCTGCCGTTTCGCGTCCGCTACGTCCGGTTTCCCCATGGTGCGTGTTCCAAGGCCGGTGCCCGGGTGCGACATCAAGTCGCTTCCGCTCAGGCCCGACGAGGCTTACCTGCTCTCGCGCATCGACGGTGTGGTGAGCGAGCGTGAACTTTCGCTCATCACCGGTCTTTCGCAGGCCGAGGTGACGACTGCGCTCGATCGTCTCTTCGTGCTCGGCGCGATCGACTTCAACGAGCCGAAGGCGCCGGTGTCCCGTCGCGCCGGCCCGAGCGTGGTGCCGTCTTCGGGCGTCGTCCCGAGCCGAGGAAACGAGGCCCCCCCGAGCCGCACGTTCGAGGGCGGGTTCGGCACCGGGCCTTCGTCACGAAGGTTCGAGGCGACGGTCGACACGCCGCCGCCGAGCCGGCGCAGCTTCGAGCCGCTCGCGGATCTGCCGCCGGCGACCCGACGCAGCATCGATCTCTCGACCGAGCGTCGAAGCGGCGAGGTGACCATCGACACGCCGCCGGCGACGCGGCGCGGGATCGAGCTGACCGTCGAGCAGCCGCGCATCGTGGATCCGGAGCTCGAGGAGGCCGTCGAGCTCGATCACCCGAAAAAGAAGCAGATCCTCGAGATCTACGACGCGCTCGACGATCGCAGCCACTACGAGCTGCTCGGGGTGAGCGCCGACGCGGACAAGAAGCAGATCAAGAGCGCGTACTGGGCGCTCGCGCCGGAGTTTCATCCCGACAAGTTCTTTCGCAAGAAGCTCGGCACGTACAAGCAACGCATCGAGGCGGTCTTCGCGCGGCTGACCCTCGCGCACGACGTGCTCACGTCGAAGCAGCGTCGCGTCGAGTACGACGTCTACCTCGAACAGACGCGGCGTAACCGGACGATGGCGGCGCTGCTCGAGCACGATCCGACCGACGTGCCTGCGGTCATCGCCGCGGCGGAGGAAGGGCCCCCGAGTGGTCCGCCGACGTCGCCCGGTCGTCACGCCGGGGAGGACACGAACGCGAGCCCGGAGAGCGTCCGCATGCGCCGGATTTTCTCCGCAAAGCTCGGGAGCAATCCCTTGCGGCGCGCGGTGAGCGACGTGGGCGGTGCGTCGAACATCCCCCCGTCCGCGTCGCCGGCGGTCAGTGATCCCTTCCGCCGCTACGACGGCCCTCGGAACGAAGCACGCAAGCTGCAACTCGAGCGCTACGTGCTCGCCGCGAAGGTGGCGCTCGAGCGCAAGGATCTCGCGGCCGCGGCGAACGCGTATCGGCTCGCGGCGGCGCTCGCGCCCGAGGACGAGGGCCTCGCGCGCAAGGCGGCCGAGATCCAGCAACAGGCGGCGGCGGAGCTCTCCGAGGGTTTTTTGCGGCAGGCCGAGTACGAGGCCAGCCAGGGGCGATGGGCGGAGGCGGCCATGAGTTACGCCAACGTCTGCAAGGGCAGGGGGGACGACCCTCGGCCCCACGAGCGCGTCGCCTTTGCCACGCTGAAAACGGGCCAGAACAACCGCCGCGCCATCGATTTCGCGCGGCGGGCGGTCAAGCTTGCCCCGGCCGTGGGCGAGTACCGGCTCACCCTGGCGCGCGCCTACATGGCAGCCGGGCTCGAGACGAGCGCTCGGGTCGAGATGGAGCGCGCCGCCGAGCTTTCACCGAACGATGCTAGGATGCGTGAATCGATCGCGCAGCTTCGCGCGCAGATCAAGAAACCGGACGGCAGCGACCCGTAGACCTCGTCTCGGCTCGCCGCAGCCCCATCGTTTTTTCCTACCCCCTGCACCGCACCCCCCTCCACGGAGCACCTGAATCGATGGAGCGCGTCATCGGAATCGATCTCGGCACCACGAACTCGTGTGTGGCCATCGTCGAGGACGGCGTACCGACCGTCATCCCCAACCGCGGTGGTTACAAGACGACCCCTTCGATGGTGGCGATCACCGAGGCTGGAAAGCGCCTCGTCGGTCACATCGCGAAGCGGCAAGCCATCACGAACGCGGAGAACACGGTCTACGCCGCCAAGCGCTTGATCGGGCGCAAGTTCGCGTCCCCGCAGCTCAAGCACGCGATGCTCTCGGCGTCGTACCGGATCGTCGAGGGGCCCCACGGCGACGTGCGGATCCAGCTCCGCGACAAGACCTACTCGGTCCCCGAGATCAGCGCGATGGTGCTGCAGGAGATGAGGCTCTTCGCGGAGGACTACCTCTCGGAGCCGGTCACCAAGGCGGTGATCACCGTGCCCGCGTACTTCAACGACGGCCAGCGCCAGGCCACGAAGGACGCCGGACAGATCGCGGGGCTCGACGTCATCCGTATCGTCAACGAGCCGACGGCCGCCGCGCTCGCGTATGGCTTCGAGCGCAACGTCGAGAAGACGATCGCGGTCTTCGATCTCGGCGGCGGCACGTTCGACATCTCGATCCTCGAGATCGGCGCGGGCGGCGTCTTCAAGGTCATCGCCACGGCGGGCGACACGTTCCTCGGCGGCGAGGACTTCGACGCGCGGATCATCGACTGGCTGGTCGAGGACTTCAAAGCACAGCACCAGGTCGATCTGCGGCAGGACCGCATGGCCCTGCAGCGCCTGAAGGACGCCGCGGAGAAGGCGAAGTGCGACCTCTCGGGTGTGCCCGAGGCCGAGATCAACCTCCCCTTCATCATCTCGAGCGGACGGAACGAGGCGCTCCACCTCCAGCGGACGCTCACCCGCGCCACGCTCGAGGGGCTCTGCGAGGATCTCATCGATCGCTGCGTCGAGATCTGCCGCCAGACGCTGGAGGACGCGAGCCTCGAGATCGACGAGGTGGACGACGTCGTCCTGGTCGGCGGCATGACCCGGATGCCCAAGATCCAGGCGGCGGTCGCGGACT
>JANMGF010001118.1:0-1535 GCA_031374535.1 Polyangium sp. (in: bacteria) | reverse complement strand
CGGTCCCACGACGGACACGACGTCGCCCTCCGGGTCCCCCGTCCCCGCCGCGCCCCCGCCCCCGGAGACGGTCGTCGCGCCGGCCTCGGCCTCGGCCGCGCCCGAGATCGCGCCGACCAACGAGCCCGCCACGGGGAGCGCCGACGTCGCGCCGACGACCAGCGCCGCGCCTTCGGCGACCACGAAATACCCGGTCTACAAGGCCGGGACGCCGAACAAAAAGTCCGGTACGACGAACACGAAGAAGCCGGACTGGGGGATCTGACGGACGCGGGCCGAACGGACCCGACGGAAGCCGTAGGAGCGTGAGGGAAACGATGCGGTTGTCGAAGTGGATCGGCTCGCTGCTCGTGAGCGCAGCTCTCTGCGCGTCACCGGCTTGGGCACAGCCGATCGACGATCAAGTGCGCATTGCCGCCCGCGCGCTCGCCGACGAGGGCTTCGCGTTCTACGGCCAGGGCAAATACTCCGACGCGCTCGAGAGGTTCGATCGCGCCGACGCGCTGGTGAACGCGCCGACCGTGAAGCTTTTGGCCGCGCGTACGCTCGAGAAGCTCGGCCGCCTCGTCGAGGCCGCGGAGCGGTATCGATCCATCACGATCCTGCAGTTCGACGACAAGGCCCCCGACGCGTTCCGCGACGCGCAGGACACGGCCGCCAAGGAGCTCGCCGCGCTCACCCCGCGGATCCCCACGATCGAGCTCGTGGTCGAGGGAGCCGGCGCGCAGGCCGCGACCGTCACGCTCGACGGGAAGGTTTTTCCACGCGCGCTCATCGGCGTGAAGACCCCGCTGAACCCCGGCGTGCACCGCGTCGAGGCCGACACGCCGATGTCCTCGGCCACGCTCGACCTCAAGGTCGACGAGAAGCAGGCCGCCCGCGCCGTGCTCGCGCTGAAGCCCAAGGCCGCCGCGGAGGGCAGCGGCGACGTCGTGACGCCCCCCGTCCGCGGCGAAGTCCCCAAGAAGACCCCGGGATCCACGCAACGGATCCTCAGCTACGTCGCCTTTGGGGTCGGCGGCGGCTTTACGATCCTCGGCATCGCCGCCTACGCCAGCGGTCTCGGCACGGTCTCGGAGATGAAGGTCTTCTGCGACGAGAGGCAAAATACGCCTGATCGCTGCACCCCCAACAAAGAGGAGACAGACGAACCCGTGGGCCCCCTGGGGTACAAGACGCTCCGCGACAGCGTCGAGACGAAGTATGCGCTCACGGTCACCGGGTTCGTCGTGGGCGGCGTTGGCCTCGCCACGGGCCTCGTCCTCCTCTTGACGGCCCCCAAGGCCCCCAAGCCGGGCTCGCCCGCCAAGGCGAGCATCGAGCCCTGGGTCGGCCTCGGCGGCGCCGGCGTGCGCGGCACGTTCTGACCCCTCGCCCGCCCGCCTCGCCAAGGTGGGGCTCGGCGCGCCTGAACAAAAACCAGGAACGACCGGTCGCTGCGCACATGTTCACCATCGATGGGACGAAAGACCCCGCCGATGGAGCTCACCCCCGACGAACGCCTGGCCCTCGAGGCGAGGGCCCGCTGCCCAACC
>JANMGF010000621.1:0-7508 GCA_031374535.1 Polyangium sp. (in: bacteria) | reverse complement strand
CCCTCATCCTGCGCGCGGCGGCGGGCGAGTGCATCAAGGTCACCCTGATCAACGATTTGCCCTCGAGCCTGCCGAAGACAGCCCACTGGAACTACAACACGCCGCTGATCGACGGGTTCAACGCGAACCAGGTGCCGCATTCGAAATATGTCTCGCTCCACGCGCAGCTTTTGAGTTACGACGTGAACGACAGCGACGGCGCAAGCATCGGGAAGAACCCGTTGCAGACAGTTGGTCCGGGTCAGTCTCGCACGTACACGTGGTACGCGGGGCAGGTCATCGCGGAGCCGGGCACGAACAAGGTCAAGACCGCCATTCCGATCGAATTCGGCACCGTCAACCTGAGGGACATGGCGGACGTGGTGAACCACGGCTCGCACGGCGCGTTCGGCGTGCTCGTCGTCGAGCCTCAGGGCGCGGCGTGGATCGCCGATCCGGGCAGCGACGCGCAGGCCACGGTCACGTACGTCGATTCGCAGAACGGCGCGTCGTCATTCCGCGAAATGGTGCTCGTCTTCCAGGACGATGCCGCGATGTTCTCGGACGACCCTGCCTTTCAGTGCGAGGACGCGTCGTTGAATTGTGGAAAAGCGATCCGCAACTTCACGGGCGAGGATGACGCCGAGGACTCGGGGCACAAGGCGTTCAATTATCGAACCGAGCCCATCTGGGCGCGGCTCGGGCTGCGTCCGGAGACGTCGCTCGCCACGATCAACGCAAAGCAGCTCGGCGACGTCCTGAGCTCGGCTGCGCCGAACGTCGATCCTGCGACGCCTCTTTTCGTGGCCAAAGCAGGTGCTCCCCTGCGTATTCGCGTGGCGCATCCTTCGGGGCACGGGAGGCAACATGCGTTCAACCTCTGGGGGGCGCAATGGGCGCACGCAGCCTGGGCGACCGGGAGCGGATCGACGATCATCGGGCCGAACGTGAAATCGTTCGCCCTGAGCACGCAGAGCGTGATGTCGGTGATGCGCTCCTGGAACATCGTCCCCTTCGGAGGCGCAGGCGGCCCCTTCGCCGTGCCGGGGGACTACCTCTATCGCGATCAAGCGAGCTTCCAGTTCACCGACGGGCTCTGGGGCATTCTCCGCGTCACGCCATGAATGGGCAAGGTACGGACATGAAGAAAAGAATCGCTTGGTTTGTCTCCGTCCTCGCCCTTTCGGCCTGCCGCGAGTCGCGAACGGAGAGGCAAGAGGAGAAAAAACAGCCGCCTCCGGAGCAAGGAGCAGGCGCGCCCCTCGCGAACATCACGCGCGAGGGACTATCGATCTCGCTCGATCTCCGAGCCCACGACGGCGCGAAGGTCCGCGCCGGCGACGATACGGACGTCTCATTCAGGGTCACGGATGAAAAGACCGGCGCGCCTTTGCGGAACCTGCGGCTCTTCGGGTGGATGTCCGTGCGCAGCGGCGACGCGGCTCCGGACGAGGCGGGCTGCAAGGAGCAAATCAAGCGCTACCTCGGTGGTTTCCTCTCGGCGCAGGCGGAGGTGGACCTGAACGCGTCGTCGCTCTGGTCGCTCGACGATGAGCCCTCGATCTCTGTCATGAACCCGCACATCGGGTTTGGCCGGACGAAGCTCCGGAGCGTCATCCCCCTGTCGGGCAAGCCCTTCGCCTCGGCGATTGGTCATGACAAACAAGCGGTTTACGTGTCGATCCCCGAGAGCGACGAGGTCGCGGTGATCGATACGCGCCGCTACCGCGTCGAAAAGCGTATCTCGGTCGGAGATGGGCCGTCGTTCATCGTCGCCTCGCCGGACGGGCGGCGTGTATGGGTGGGGAATGATCTCGACGGCACTGTGAGCGTCCTCGACGCTCGAACGAACGAGGTGGAGAAGACGCTCTCCGTCGGGCAGGGCCATCATCGTATCGTTTTTCTGGACAAAGGGAGCCGCGCGTGGATCACGAGCCAGCTCTCGCCGGAGTTGCATGTCTTCGACGCGATCACGTTGGAGCTCTTGCATCGCATCGATATCGGCGCCGGCGCGATGGACATCGACGCGAGCGAATCCTCCGGGTCCGTGTTCGTTGCCCGCAGGGCGAGCGGTGAGATCGCCGTCCTCGACGACCGCGAGGGGAAGGTGGTGAATCGAATCGAGATCGGGGCTGGCGTCGATGCAGTTCGATTCGCTCCCGGCGGTCGATTCGCCTTCGCGCTGGCGAAGACCGAGGGAAATGTCCATATCATCGACGCCTCGACCGCGCGGATCTGGCGGACGCTCGCCGGGTTTGCCTCGCCCGATTTCCTGACGTTCACCGAGCGGTACGCGTACATTCGTCACGGCGGCGAGGGAAAGATCTCGCTCATCGAGCTCCCGGCGCTGGAGAAAGGCGCGGAGCCGGCCGTGATCGATGTGCCGGTCGGGCAAATGCCGCCCCGGAGTGCCTCTGATATCGAGCTCTCGTCGCCGATCGCCCCGATGCCCGAGGGGAAGGGAGTCGTGGTGGCGAGCCCCGCGGACCGATCGTTTTATGTGTACGTGGAGGGGATGATGGCCCCGGTCGGGGCGCTGCCGGGCTCAGGCCGCGAGCCGCGGGCCATTTTCTTCGTGGATCAGAAGCTCCGCGAGGTGGAGCCGGGCCATTATTCGACCTCCGCGCGTTTCGAGCGCGGCGGCACGTACGACGTCGCGCTGCTCGTCGAATCGCCCCGGATCGGCGTGTGTCTCGAAGCCCGCGTGGCGTCCTCGCCAGGCGAACGGCTCGCGGCGGAGGAGCGCCTCCATTTCGAGCCGCTCTTCGATCCGCGCGTCCGCCTGGAAGCCGGTAAAGCCGTGACGCTGCGCTTCCGGCTCGAGGACGGAGACTCGAAAGACCCGTTGTCCGAGGACGAGATCCGGGGGAACATCCTTCGGATTCCAGCGGGCTTCGAATGGCACGGAAAACCTCGGCGGACGGAGGAGGAGCACGTGTACCAATTCGACGTCACGCCTCCGCGGCCCGGGCGTTACAAGCTGCTCGTCAGCGTGCCTTCGCGCGACGCGAAGCTCGGCGCGATCCCCGCGGTGACGCTGGGCGTTGGCCCGCGTGAGGAGAGCGGCGTGGTGCCGGCGGCGACGCAGAACCAAAAGGAGGCCCCGTGAAATCGACGATTGGGTATGTCGTGATAACCGTCGCGCTCGCTCTCGCCGCGGTCCCGGGCGACGCGAGGGCGGAGGACAAGCCGGCCGCGAAGACGAGCGCGGACGATGCGGCGGCGCGGTATTTCACGGACACGGAGCTCATCGATCAGGACGGCAAGCCACGCCGGTTCTACAGCGATCTGCTGCGCGGCAAGAAGGTCCTCATCAACTTCGCCTTCACGTCCTGTAAAGCCGTTTGTCCAACCATGACGGCGAACCTCGCGCGGGTGCAAAAGCAGCTCGGAAATCGGGTCGGGAGCGAGATCGTCATGATCACGATCTCGGTCGATCCGCTGAACGATACGCCGAGCGCGCTCAAGTCGTTCGCCGACAAGGTCAAAGCGGGACCAGGGTGGTATTTCTTGACCGGCACGCCCGCGAACGTCGAGACGGTGTTGAAGCGCGTCGGTGGCCTGGTCAAGAAGCCGGAGGAGCATTCGACAACGCTTTTTGTCGGGGATCTCAAGACGAGTTACTGGGTGAAGGGCCTCGCGACGGCAGCGCCGGAGGATATCGTCTACCTCGTCGATCACCTGAACGACGCGCCTGGCAATGGAAAACGATAAATGCGTGGCAGCTTTTGGATGCGTGGATCGGTCGTTCTGGGTGTGCTCCTCGGGAGCGTTTTTCTCGGCGGGTGCGCGCGCGCTGCGGCTCCGGATGAGAGCTCTTCGCCGAGCGACGAGGTGCGCGTCGCGCCGGTCGGAGGCGCGCTCGATATCCCCGACGAGCCGCTCCTCGATCAAGATGGAAACGAGGTGCGCCTCCGAGATTGGATGGCGGGCCGCGTGGTCGCGGTGAATTTCGTCTACACGACGTGCACGACGATCTGCTCGCCCATGACCGCGATCCTTGGCCGTGTGCAGAAGCATTTCGGAGAGAGAATGGACCGCGAGGTCCGGCTCGTGTCCATCTCCCTCGATCCAGCCACCGATACACCCGAGCGGCTGCGGGCGTACGCATACAAATTCGAGAGGGGCCCGGGGTGGCTCTTCCTGACGGGTCCGAAGGAGCGAGTCCAGCGAATGCTGAAGGCGCTCGGGGGATATTCGGTCATCAAAGAGGAGCACGCCCCGGTCACGCTGATCGGGCGCATGGACGAGGGGCGCTGGGAGCGGGTGTATGGTCTGGCGCAGCCTGCCAGGCTGGTCGACGAAATCGAGACCATGGCCAATTCGGGGACGAGCGAGAGGAAACCATGAAAGCAACCCGGGGCGAGCACCTCGCCATCGTCGTGCTCGCTCTGGTGGTCGCGGCGATATCTCTCGCGCCGAGCCGCGCGCAGGAGGGCATGCAGGGCGGCGTGCCCTCCTGCGAAGCGTCCTCTACTGCCGCTTCGAGGGGCAAACGATTGTTTCGCAACGGTACGACGCTCGACGGCAGGCTCATCGAAGGGGAGATCGCCGAGGGTGCATGGCTCTCCGGTCGTGAAGCTGCCTGCGCGAATTGCCACGGTCATCTGGGCGAGGGCACGGAGGAAGGCGGGGTGATCGCGCCGGCGATCGACGGCGACGCCCTCTTTTCGCGCAAGGACGAGCGACGCGCGGCATACTCGAAGGAGACCATCGAGAGGGCCCTTCGTACGGGACAATCCCCGGATTCACGCGCACTCTCCCGAGTGATGCCGCGTTTTCGCTTGCGGGACGCCGATATGGCTGATCTGCTCGCGTATCTGCCTTGCGCCGGGCGTGACGCCGATCCCGGCGTGAGCGCGGGGGAGATCAGGTTCGGGGCGGTTTTGCCTTCGACAGGTCCGCTCGCTGAGGCCGGTGCCGATGTGCGCGCGGCAATCGAGGCTTTTTTCTGGGACATCAATCGCGAGGGTGGCATTTTCCGGAGGCGCCTCTCGCTCGTCGTGGAGGACGACGCCACGGAGGCTCGGGGCGAGCACCGCGCTATCGAGCGGCTCATCGGCGCAGGGGTCTTCGCGCTCGTGGGCTCCGCATTCACGGGCTCGGACGACGCATCGGCGCTCCTGCGCGCCGAGGGGATCCCGCTTGTCGGGCCGATGCGAGGGGCGGCGCCCGGATCGCGGGGTTTTCCGGCGGACGAATGGGTCTTCCGTCTCTACCCCGAGCCGGATCTGCTCGCGCGAATCGCCGTCGAATGGGTTTCTCGAGCGGCGCCGACGGCCGCGAACGTGCGGCTCGTCCACGCGCGTGATATCGCGGGCGAACGCTGGGCCGAAGGCGCGCGATGGGAGGCTGCGCGTCGCGGCGTCGCTATCGAAGAGGAGACGCGGTTCGACCTGGGCCATCTCGACGCGCGCGCCCTCCGCGAGACGACGGAACGACATCCGGATATCCCGATTCTCTTCTCCGGCAGCGCCGCGGATCTCGTGGCGGCGGCGCGCGCGATCGAGCCATCCGCGAACGTGCGCCTGTATGCACCGGGATGGATCCTGGCGGAGCTCGACTCCGCCAAGGCCAGCAGCCTCGGGCGTGTGATCTTCGTTCACGCGGGTCTCTGGGGTGAGGGCGCGAGATTGGCGAACGAACGATTCTCGAGCATGTTGCGGCACCATGGCCTCGCCGCCCGTAACATTGCGCATGTGGCGAGCGCGTATATCTCGGCGCAGATCGCCATCGAGGCATTGAAACGCGCGGGCGCGAGGCCTTCCCGCGCTTCGTTCGTCGCGGCGCTCGAGGGGCTGCGCGGCTTTGAAACCGGGCTCTCGCCACCCCTGAGTTACAGCAAGAATCGCCGTACCGGCGTCATGGGCGCGCGGCTCGTCGCGCTCTCGGCCGATCTGACTTCGGATTGGATCGACGCCGCGCCCTGATGTCTCTTTCGCTTCCCGATCGACAGCCCCTCTCGAGGCCGACCTGATCAGGATTTGCAGAGCCCGGTCGGCTCGTCGACGAGCTCGAAATCCATCGGCCCGTCCATCCCGATCCGGTCGTACAGGTTCGCCTCGTAGCCCTGCGCGGCGAGGTACTCCGTGACTTGACCGAAATCCCCGTCGACGCTCGCCGGGCAGGCCCCGAGATCGCCCATGTCCGTCGCGCTCGAGGAAGCGCATGGGCTCGCGCAGGCCGCGCTGTTCGCCGCTCGCTGACATCAGGAGGCCCACGTTGGGCTGCCCGTGGGACAGTCTGTCCCAATCCTGGTGACTGTTCTTCGGGAATTGGAAAACTTACCCTCCGGGCCGTCAGGAGACACCCATGGGAAAAAGAAGCGTCAAGAATACCCTCGTGACCGGAGCCTCGGTCTTGAGCCTGCTCTGGGCCGCCGGTTGTGGTGATGGCTCGAGCAATCCGGGCACGGACCCGGCGCCGCAGGCGGAGGTGCACGTCCGGAAGTCGTGGACGAGTTTGTCCCCCGAGGAGCGAAAGAAATACATCGACGGCGTGAACGCGCTGAAGAAGAAGACCGCGCTCTCGCACGAGTACACGAGCGCCTGCGAGGGGCAGCCGGACGCGTACGAGAAGAACGCGTACGATTATTACGTGGAGCTGCACCTCCAGGCGTTTTTGAAGGCCATGGCGCCGCACGATGGCCATTCGCATGACCGGCCGCACATGGGCCCGCATTTTTTGCCTTGGCATCGTGAAATGCTGATTCGCTACGAGGCGGATCTTCGCGAGGTGCTGGGCGATCCGGAGTACACGGTTCCTTACTGGGACTGGAGCGCGCCGACGGACGAGGTGTTCTCCACCGCGGATATGGGTGATCTGGGCGCTTGCCCGGCGAATTTCGGGGAGGATTTCGGTCAGGTGGCCGGCTATCTCGCCGAAGGGGGATACCAGGCGAACATGTATGACGAGATCGGGGTGGATCCGTCGCAGGTCGTGATCCAGTGCAAGCCGAAGAAGCTGACGCGCGGGAGCGGTTGTTTTCCCCAGGCCACGACGTTACCTACGGCCGAGGATTTCGCGAAAGCGCTCACCATTCCGACGTACGACGTGGCGCCCTACGATAACCTCGGGACGGACGAGGACAAGAGCTTCCGGCAATACGTCGAAGGGTTCACGAACGAGGACGTGGACGAGCCGACGGGGCTCTGCAAGTTTGCCGGTTGCAAGATGCACGGGCAGGTGCACGTTTGGCTGGGCGGGTTGATGGGTAGCGCCGCCGCGCCGAACGATCCGATCTTCTTCCTGCACCACGCCAACGTGGATCGGCTCTGGGCGGAGTGGCAGGACAAATATGGGGACGGGACGTATCCGAGCGAGGACCCGAACGATTACACGAAGAACCTGTTCATGTTCAACGACGCCCAAGGCAAGCCGGTGATGGCGAGCTCGCAGTTCGACCACCGGACGCTGGGATACGTGTACGATACGCAGAAGTAACAATACAGCCGCGCTGCGGTTCTGCTGGCAACCCGGCTGCTTCATCAACCTTTTTCAACCCCGCGTCCAGGGCTTGCCCTGGTTCG
>JANMGF010000609.1:0-20472 GCA_031374535.1 Polyangium sp. (in: bacteria) | reverse complement strand
CCCCCCCCGCGAGGCGTCTCCGCGCTGCGACCCTCAATCCAGCCGAAGGACCTCCACCCCGTTCGCCCCCGCCGGCCGCGCCATCTTCATCCCTGGCTTCCCTCGCCCCACGAATGCCGCGTGAAATACCTCCATGCCGGGCCTCTTCACGATTGCCACCGGATCCACGTACAGAAACCCTTTTCGCATCCGCTCGACCGGCACCACGAGTGGCAGCCCTACCTCGCGTGTCGTCGGATCCGCCATTGTCGTGGAAAACCTCGCGCGCGCAACCACCCGCGAGCGCACCACGAGCGACGCTCCCGGCGAAAGCGGCCCCGAGGCCCGCACGAACAGATCCAGGCGTGGCCTCACCCCCGGCCGAAACAAGGCCCCCACGATCTCCGGACCGTCCTCGTATGCCGCGCCAATCAGACGCAGATCACGCTCGATCTCCGAGAAAAGCGCCCCCGCCCGCGCGGCATCCCCCGCGAGCACCGCCACGTTGTGCGCGATTCGTTTTTGCTCGATCGTCCGCGGCGGCTCCTCGGGCGCTGCCGCCGCCTGATCCCAATGCACGCGGTTTTCCCATGTCGCATACACGTCCGGCACGATCGTCCGCACGGGCTCCGTCGCGCTCACCGTCATCCATTCGATCGCCGTCGGCTCACGCTCCTCGAAGATGAATGCGTCGATCGGCGCGTGGGGCTCCCGCGGCCACACGGCCCAGAACGGGCCCACCGCCGTCACGTGAAATCGCGTAGCCACGGCCGCGAGCTCGGATTCCGGCGCATACCGGCTGTCCATCACGTACACGTCGTCGCGCCCCACGAGCGGCCCTTTGGGCGTCGGACGGCTCGTCTTGACCACGCGCCCCCCGAGCGACCACACCTGCGCCCACGTCGCGTGCAAACCCTCGTGCATCTCGACGACGGCGCTTTGCGGAATGCGCCCCGAAAGCCAGCGCAGAAAGACCGTCTTGTCGCCGTCCGAGTCGATGACGAGCCCCTTCTCGTTGAACCGCCCTCCCGTCCTACGCGCGTAAAGCGCCGCGGGCGCGCCGTCGCGAAGCACGAACACCAGCGGCAGAAGCAAGATCCCCAGCGCGACGAGGCCACTGCCCTCGAACGCCCCTCCCGCGGGCAAACGCCTCGCGCGGCGCACGAGCGCGCGTACGACCTCCATCCCCGGCGCCACCGTCGCCACGAGCGCGCCCATCCCGAGCGCGAAATACGCGCCGAACGGCTGCGGCCAGAAGACGTGGATGTCGGCGCCTTGCTTGAACACGACGTACTGGAACGTCGCCATCCCGAGCACCACGAGCGGCGCGATCTCGACCTCGGCGCGCGTCACCACGAGCCGCACGAGACACACGACAGCCGCGATTTTCCCGAGCAGGATCGCGATCGGCGTGAACGACAGCTCGATCCAGTACCGCCGGCTCGCGAGCACCGCCGAGAGCGGCGACACGTTGCCCGACGAGCGTGAACCGTAGACCGCGAGCAGATCCCCGAGCTTGCCGGCCTTCTGAAAGATCGCGAGGTAAAGGACGCCCGTGACCACGGAGATCACGGCCCACGCGATCCACGTTTCGGCGTACCGGCGCTCGTGGAGCGGCCCGAAGAACCGCCGTCCGCCGAGGTACCCACGCAAGAGCCCGAAACCAAGCAGCTGCCCCGCGAGCACGTACGCCGGCCAGTCCGTGTGTAGACCCATGAAGAGCCCGAGCACACTCACGAAGAGCCACCGCCGCCGCCACGTCTGGAGCAGACGCACCCAGCCCCAAAGCGCGAGCAAGGTCCAGAACACGAGCGGCACCTCGAGCGCGTTGAAGCTCGCGAAGGCCAGCGTGATCGGCAGGACCACGAACCCCACGGCCGCCGCGGCGCCCGACGCGGGCCTCCAGATCGATCGCCCGATCGCGTAGAGCAGCGGCGGCGTCGCGGCCGAGAGCAGGATCGCGGGCAGGCGACACACCACGTCGTGCCGGCCGACGATCTTCATGAAAAACGCCGTCACCCAGAAGATCCCCCACGGGTGGTGGCAGTAGTAACTCTCGGGCCCGGGGCGCGTCGCCGTGTACTCCCAGACCGGGCCCGGGATCGCCCAGCGGAGCATGTTCTCCGCGATGATCCCCAGACTCGCCGAGGCCGCCCAGTGCCCCGCGAGCACCGGCCCGAAGAGCTCCCAGGCGGCGACGAGCGAAAACCAGATCGTCGCCACGAGCACGACGCCCCGCGCGATCCGCGTCTCACGCGCGCTCGCGACGGGCAGGCCGTCCGAGCCGCCGGGCAAGCGGAGGGAGCAACGATGCGTCATCGGGGGCGAGAGGGTAGCGGATGGCAAGGGCTGTCGGCGTGGTAAGTTGCGCGCCTCGTGCCTCTCGGAAAGCGGTTCGCGACCGCGCTACAGAAGGATCCCCTCGCCTCGGCCCTCGCGCTCCTCGCGCTCGCCGCGTGCCTCTACGTCCTCGTGTACCCGTTCACCGCCGCGCGGTACGCGCCGATGACGGATCTGCCGTTTCACGCCGCGCAGACCGGCGCGATCCGGCACTTCTTCGATCCGAGCTACCACCTCCGCGATCAGTTCACGTTCGACCCGCTCGCTGTCCCGTACATGTCTTCGTACGTGATCGGCGCGCTCTCCATGCTCGTCGTGCCCTCCCACGTCGCCGTGAAGATCGCGGCCGTGGTGATGCTCGCGCTCCTGCCCGCGGGCCTCGCCGTGATGTTCCACGGCATGAAAAAGAGCCCTCTCCTCGGGCTCGCCGGCCTCCCGCTCGCCTGGAGCCACCTCACGCACTGGGGCTTTCTCAACTTCGTCGGCGCGCTCGGCCTCTTCGCGATGACCATCGGCGTCACCTTGCTCCTCGTCGACAAACCCTCGCGGCGCCGCGCGATCACGCTCTCGGCCCTGCTCGTCCTTCTGTTCTTCACGCACGTCTTCCGGTTTCCGTTCGCCGTCGCGGGCGTCGTCTGCACGGCCCTCGTCATGTACCCGGCGACGCGGCGGTTTCAGCCGATCCTCGCGCCCCTCGTCCTGCCGCTCGCGCTCTTCGCCGTGTGGCTTCGCGTGCGCCCCGCGGCCATCGGCGGGCCCATCGCCCTCTCGCGCCTCGATTTCGCGCGCCTCCGCGAGCTTCGTCCCCTGATCTTCGAGGCCGGCTTCAACGACCCGGCCGAGGCCGCGGCCATCCACACGAGTTACCGCGTGATCGGCCTCGTCGCGATCGCCCTGTTCGTCGCGTTCGTCGCCTCCCGCCGCTTTGCCGCCTGGGACCGCCGCGCGTGGTCGTTCGCGATCGGCGCCCACGTCGTCGCGCTCGGATGCGCGGGCGCGTTCCTCCTGTCGTTCCTGATGCTCCCCATGCAGGCCGGCACCTGGTGGTACGTCTACCCGCGCGAGGCCGTGGCGCTCGGCTTCATCACGCTCGGCGCCCTGCCCGATCTGCCCCGCGCGCCCCTCGTGCGTGTCCCGCTCGTCCTCGCGCTCGCGCTCGCGCCCCTCGGCCTCGCGCGCGCGGTGCGAGACAATTACCGGATCTTCGACCAGGCGACGGAGGACTTCCACGAGATCACCCGCGCGATCCCCGTGGCCCCGCGCCTCCTCTATCTGATCTTCGAACACGGGGGGTCCACCAAGAAAAACACGCCCTTCATCCATTTGCCGGCCTACGTGCAGGCCGACAAGGGCGGGTGGCTGAGCTTCCATTTCGCCGTATTCGGCGCGTCTCCGCTCGTGTATCGGCGCGCGGACGAGCCCGGCGCGGTCGTCCCGCCTCCCGTCCCCACGCGATGGGAATGGACGCCGTTTCAATTTCGACCTCTCCAGAATGGTCGGTTTTTCAACTGGTTTTTGGTGCGCAGCAAGAGCTCCCCCGATCGCTACTTCCGCGACGATCCCTCGATCGTGCTCGCCTCGCACGTCGGCACCTGGTGGCTTTATCGCCGGAACGGCGCATGAAGAGGCGGCTCTCTGCGCTCGATCGCCCACGATCCTGCGGCCATCCTCTCCTTGCGTCTGCGGCATCGGGGGCTAGGCTGCGGGAGCATGGCGGCGAAAGAGCACGCGCCGTCGGACGGTGCTGGTAACGAGCCAAGCAGAGCCGCGCCCGACGAGACGGGAGAGCAGGGAATCTCGAGCGCCGAGCGGCTGCGTACGCTGATCGAGGCCTCGCCCGATCCCATCTTCATGAAGGACGGCGAGGGCCGCTGGCTCGAGGTGAACCGCGCCGGGCTCGAGGTGTTCGGGCTCGAGGGCATCGATTACCAGGGCCAGAGCGAGGCCGAGCTCTCCGCATTCACGCCGTTTTACCGGGAAGCATTGCTCGTGTGTCCGGACACGGACAGCGTCGCCTGGGACGCGGGCCACCTCTCCCGCGTGGTCGAAAACGTCCCGCGCCCCGATGGATCCACGCGGACGTACGACGTGTACAAGGTCCCGCTTTTTTATCCGGACGGGCGTCGCCGTGGCCTCGTCGTGCTCGGACGCGACATCACCGACCGAATACGCGCCGAAGCGGAGCGGGATCGGCTGCTCGAAAAAGAGCAGGCAGCGCGCGCCGCGGCCGAACGCGCCGAGAGGCGATCGGCGTTCCTCGCCGAGACGACCCGCATTCTCTCGGGGACCCTCGATTACGAGGACACCGCGACGCGGCTCGCCCACCTTTGTGTCCCCTTCGCCGCCGATTGGTGCGCCGTATGGACCGTGGACGGCCAGGGAGGCGTGCACCTCGGCGCCCTCGCCCACGTGGATCCGTCCCGCGAGGCCCTCGCGAAGCCGGGATCGATCCGCGTCGAGCCCGACATCGTGGGCGGCGTCTCCCACGTCGTTCGATCGGGCCAGCCGCTGCTCTGCACCTCGGTCCCGGACACACGCGAAGCACGCCTAGCCGCGCTCGGGACGAAAGATCCAGCCGTCGAGGAGCTCGTCCACGCGCTTGGCCTGGGCTCGTACGTCGCGGTGGCCCTCGTCGCCCGCGGAAGGACGCTCGGGGCGATCACGCTCGCGCGGATGCCGGGCTCGCCGCCGGCCTGCCGCGCGGACCTCACGCTCGCCGAGGACCTCGGCCATCACGCGGCGCTCGCGCTCGCGAATGCGCGGCTCTACGAGGAGTCGCAGGAGGCGATCCAGGCGCGGGACGAGTTTCTCTCGATCGCCTCGCACGAGCTGCGCACGCCGTGCACCTCGCTCCGGCTCGGCATCGAGGCGCTCTTGCGGCACGCGCGCGCGGGCAAGCTCGATCGGATGCCCGCGCCCTTGATCGAGCGGCTGCTGGAGACGAGTGATCGGCAAAGCAAGCACCTGCTCCACCTCATCGACAGGCTCCTCGACGTCTCGCGGCTCGAGGCGGGGCACCTCGATCTGGAGCTCGACGAGGTGGATCTCACCGCCCTCACGCGGGAGGCCGCGGGGGAGCTACGCGAGGAGCTCGCGCGGACGGGCGGATCGCTCGTCGTCGAAGCGGAGAGGCCGGTGCGAGGCTCGTGGGACCGGGCGAGGCTGCGGCAGGTCGTGACGAACCTGCTCGGCAATGCGCTCAAATACGGCGCGGGTAAGCCCGTCCGGGTGCGCGTCCACGGCGACGACCTTTCGGCGTGGCTCTGCGTCGAGGATCGCGGCATCGGGATCCCCGAGGAGAGGCAGCCGCACGTCTTCGAGCGATTCGAACGCGCGGTGTCGTCACGCCATTACGGGGGCCTCGGCCTCGGCCTTTACATCGTGCGCCAGATCGTCGAGGCCCACGGCGGCTCGATCACGCTGGAGAGCCATCCGGGCGAGGGCTCCACCTTCCGCGTCATGCTCCCGAAGGTGCGGGCCGCCACCGCCACCACGCGCGCCTCCTGACCAACACTTTCGTCGCGGACAGGCGAAACGCACGACAGAATCGTGCGGGGAACGACCGCACGATTTGTGCATTGTCGGAGCGAAAAGCGGTGTGGACACGATCATTTTATCGATGTTGCCGTCCTGTCCCGGCTCCACTAGATGGGCTAGAATGCGGCCTCTGTCTGGGGATGTCATCGACGAGCGGTTCGTGCTCGAACGAGTCGCTGGCGCGGGGGGCATGGCCACGGTGTACCGGGCGCTCGATCGTCGCTCGGGCGCGCGCGTGGCGCTCAAGCTGGTGCGCGACGCCGACAACGAGATCGTTCGTCGCTTCGATCACGAGGCGCAGAGCCTCGCCGAGCTGCACCATCCACACGTGGTGCGTTACGTCGCGCATGGGTCGGTGGGCCCCTCGGATCGCTGGCTCGCGATGGAGTGGCTCGAGGGGGAGGACCTCGCCGTGCGGCTCGCCCGGGGCCCGCTCTCCATCGAGGACGCAATCACGCTCGGCGCGCGCGTCGCGCGGGCACTCGAGGCCGCACATGGCCGCGGCGTCATTCACCGCGACATCAAGCCGAGCAACTTGCTTTTGATCGGATCGTCCGTCGAGGACGTTCGATTGATCGATTTTGGCATTGCGCAGACGTCGAGCGTGTCGCGCAGGGTCACCGAGACGGGGATGGCGATCGGCACCCCGGGGTACATGGCCCCCGAGCAGGCCCGCGGCGATCGCATGCGGGTCGATGGACGCGCCGACCTGTTTTCCCTCGGCGCCGTGCTTTTCGAATGTGTGACGGGCAGAGCCGTGTTCGAGGGCAAGCACCTCATGGCCGTGCTGGCGCGGCTCCTGTTCGAGGAGGCGGCGCGCATCCGTGACCTCTGCCCCGAGGCGCCCACCGAGCTCGACGAGCTCGTCGCGAATTTGCTCGCCAAGAATCCCGAGGCGAGGCCCCACGACGCGGGCGCCGTGGCGCGCGCCCTCGAATCGATGGACCTCGGCGGCGAATCACGAAGGCCGCCGCGCGCCGGGAGCGGCGCCTTTCTCGGGCACACGGAGCGACGCCTTTTCTCCATCGTCTCGGCGCTCCCTCGCCCGGGGCCGGACGTGCTGGACGACGAGACCTTGCCCCTGCCGAGCCGACGCGTCGCCGCGATCATGGAGGCCGTGCGCCCCTTCGGCGCCGACGTCTCGGCGCTCGCGAATGGCGCGCTTTTCGTCACGCTCGGGGGTGTCGGGAGCGCGAGCGACCTCGCCACACGCGCGGCGCGGGCCGCCCTCGCGTTGCGCCCGCTCCTCCCCGAATGCTCGATCGCCCTCGTCACCGGCCTCGGCGAGGCGAACGGCAAGGCCCCGATTGGCGAGATCGCCGAGCGCGCCGTCGTTCTGCTGCGAGACGCCGAGCGACACGGTGATGAGGGGGTGCTCATCGACGAAATCACGGCCGCCTTGCTCGACGGCCGGTTCGGCGTGAAGCAAACGAAGGGCGACCTCGTCCTCGAGGAAGAACACGAGGCGCCGGAGGACGCGCGGAAGCTGCTCGGGCGGCCGAGCCCGTACGTCGGCCGCGACCGCGAGCTCCGCATGGTCGAGGCGCTGGTGACCGCGAGCTTCGACGAGGGGATCGCGCGCGCCGTGGTCGTGGTCGGCGCAGCCGGCATGGGAAAATCACGGCTGCGCCACGAGCTCACCACGCACCTTACGGCGCTGCGGCCGGACGTCGTCCTCGAGGTCGGGCGTGGGGACCAGCTCGCGCAGGGCTCCCCCTTCTTCGTCATCGCCTCGGCCCTGCAACGCACGGCGCGCATCACGGCGGGCGAGCCACACGCGGTGCGCCGCCAGAAGCTCGAGGACACCTTCGGCCGTCACCTCGCGCCCGACAAACAGAGGCACGTGCTCGAGTTCCTCGGCGAGATGGTGGGTATCCCCTACCCCGACGATCAGAGCCCCAAGCTCCGCGCCGCGCGGCAAAGCCCGGCCCTCATGGTGGATCGGATCCGCGAGGCGTACCTCGATCTGCTCTCGGCCGAGCTCTCGGCCGGGCCCCGCCTCCTCGTGCTGGAGGATCTGCAATGGGGCGACGCGGCCTCGATCAAGCTCGTCGACGCCGCCCTCCGCGCGCTCGAACAGCGCCCCTTCGTGGTGCTCGCGCTCGGCCGGCCCGAGATGCGGCAATCCTTCCCGCGGCTCTGGGAGCAACGCGAGATGCAGGAGGTCCGCCTCGGCGCGCTCCCTGGCCGGGCGGCCGCCGAGCTCGTGCGGCATTACGTGGGCGATCGCATCTCCGCCGAGGAGATCGACCGCGTCGTCGCGCGCTCCGGGGGCAATGCGTTTTACCTCGAAGAGCTCGTGCGTGCCGTGGCCGAGGGCCGCGGCGGCGAGGTGCCCGAGACCGCGCTCGGCCTCGTCGAATCACGCCTCGCGGCGCTCGATCCCCAGGAGCGGCGCCTCTTGCGTATCGCCAGCGTCTTCGGGGAGGTCTTCTGGGCCGACGGCCTCGCCGCCCTCACCGCCGAGCCCCCCGCATCCGTGGCCGTGACGCTCGCCTCGCTCGAGACACGCGAGCTCGCCTTCCGCAAAAAGAGCAGCCGTTTTTCCGGGCATATCGAGTACGCGTTCCGGCACGCCCTCATCCAGGAGGGATCGTATGCGACGCTCACGGATCGGGATCGCACCCTCGGGCACGCGAGGGCCGGCGCGTGGCTGATCGCGGCCGGCGAGAAAGATCCCAAGGTCCTCGCCGAGCATTTCGGGCGCGCGGGCGAGGCGACCCACGCGATCGGGTATTACGTGCGGGCCGCCGAGCAATCCCTCGCCGCGGGCGACAGCGATGCGGCCGTCACGCTCGTGGACGCGGCGCTCGCGCTCGGCGCCACGGGCCCGGAGGCCGCCGCGCTCCGCGCGATCCAGACCGACGCATGGACCTGGAGCTGCCAGTACGTCCGGGCGCACGAGGCCGCGCAGGTGACCCTTTTCCTCGCGAAGCCCGGGAGCCTGAGCCACGCGCGCGCGCTCGGCGGCGTGATCAGCAATGGGCTCATGCTCCGGCGCTTCGACGTCATGGGGGAGGCGATGGCCCATCTCCTCACCGTCGAGCCCGAGCGCGAGGCGATCCCCGCGCTCGCCTGGGCCTTCTCGATGGCCGTGAACACGCTACTCCTGACCGCGCAGCGTGGCCTCGCCGAGCGATACCTGCGCCGCATGGAGCACGTCTCGATGGCGCTAGCGGCGGAGGATCCTTCGGTGATGGGGTGGCTCGCCAACGCGCAAGGTTACTGGTCGCATTACACCGAGCAAGACCACTGGAACGCGCTCGAGCTCCACCGCATCAGCGGGAACGGCTTCCGCGAGGCGGGCGATCAGCGCTACTGGCCGATCGCCGAGGTGCACGTCGGCGTGGAGCTGCTCGCGCTCGGCGCTTTCGAGGAGGCGGACCAGGCACTCGCGCGGGTGATTGCCGCGTCCCCTCCGTCGAGCCAACCTGCGCTGCTCGCCCGCTGCGTGGAGGCCTGGGTCGCGTTCGATCGCGGCGCGTTCGAAGAGGGCATCCGCATCGGCGAGTCCATGGAGAAGGACGCCCGCGCGCTCGACGACGAGATGCTCAGCCTGCATGCGCGCCTCGGGATCCTCGAAGCACGTGTCGACCACGGGGACCTCGGGCACGCCGAGCGTGATCTCGAAGCCTTCGAGCCCGTCGTGAAAAGCATGCCCCTCACCGAGCTCTGGTTGACAAACGTTCGCATCGCGGTCCTGCTGGCCCAGGGCCGGGGCGAGGAGGCCCTCGACCTCTGCGTGG
Organism: Polyangium sp. (in: bacteria); assembly: GCA_031374535.1. Taxonomy (GTDB): domain Bacteria; phylum Myxococcota_A; class Polyangia; order Polyangiales; family Polyangiaceae; genus Polyangium. Next base: position 10,870 of record JANMGF010000609.1, on the reverse strand, counting down.
CGGCACGCGCGCAAGGCGATACGCTCGCCGTGATGGATCACAAGAGGCGTGTCTCGCTCGACGTCCTTTACGCCGAGGCCCTCGCCGCCGTGGGTCGGCCGGGGGATGCCGTCCTGTCCCTGCTCGGGACGAAACGCTTCATCGAGGAGCGCGCCGCGAAAATCCCCGATCCCGCGCTCCGCCAGAGTTTCCTCGAGCGCGTCCCGATACACGTGCGTTTGCGGGGTTTGCTCGAACGTTTGGCCAAGGACCCTACCGACGTTTCCTGAGCGGATGCACGTGCACCGGGCTCCGCTCGAGCGCGCAGCCCGGGACCTCTTTGCTGCATTTCGCCTTCACGCGCGGGATCACGTCCGCCGGCCGCACCTTCCCCCACGCCGCCCACGCCGCTCGGACCTCGTCCTCGGGCGCGGATAACGCCGACAGCGAGAGCGCCTGCACCCGCAAAAGATCGTGATCCCGAGGCTGCACCGCGAGCCCACGCCGCGCGGCTGCAAGGGCGCCGCGAGGATCGGCCGCGCTGCCCCGCGCGACGGCGAGCATCACCCACGCCGCGTCGTCCCCGGACGCCCGCTCCGCCGCCTCGGAAAGAGGTCCGCCCGCCTTCTCGAAGCGCCACACCTGGGAGAGCGCCTCTCCACGCAGGAACGGGATCGCCGGGTGATCCGGGGCGAGGGGCGCGAGTTTGTCGAGCCAGCTCATTGCCTCGTCGACGCGCCCCTGCCTGCCCGCGAGGAGCGCGAGCGCCCCCATCACCATGGCTTTGGGCCTCGGCTCGCTCGACGCCTCGAGCGCCGCGCGCGCGGCCAGAAGACTCGGACCGGCCTCGTCACGCCGCTCTTGCAAGGCGCCGATGAGCCCGAGGCCGTGATCATAAAGCCGCCGCCACGTCGGTTTGCCTGGCTTTTCGGGGCGCCGCCCGGCCGAGCCCGGCCCGATCCACGCCTCGGCCTCCGCCACGTTCGTCACGGGCTCGGGCGTGCACCCGTCGAGATCGAGGCCCGCTGCGCGGAAGGCTTTTCCACGCGGGTTCTTCGACGCCTCGCACGCCGCGTGGTGCACGGGCAGGCTCCGCGTCCTGTGGCGCAGCCGCGCGATCACGCGCAGGGGAAAAACCGCCCCGACGGGCGTTTCGAGGCCATACTCGACGACCTGGGCGCCCCGCGGCGGGATCGTGTGGTTGTAAACGGGCGCGCGGAACTGCTCCGTTTGCCGTTCGAGCCTCGGCTTGCCGTCGTCGCCGACCTGGAGCGCGCGGAGCCTGTGCGCCGTGGGATCGTCGCCCGTCGCCTCGTGCTCGAGCCCCGCCTCGGCCAGGAGCCCGCCATTCGCGTCGCGCACCTCGACCTCGACCCACGCGTCTGCGGCATCCATCGTCCCGCCGGGGAACCTGTGGCCCACGCGCTCATTGCGCAGCGCCACATCGATCACGACACGTTCGCCCGGCGTGAGGGGCGCGCCGTCGGCCGGCAACGTCCGGTGCCCGTCCATTCCCACGACCGCCGCGACATCGATGGAAACCGAGCCCTCGAGAAACGCGCGCGTCTTCGCCAGGACCGCGGGATCCTTCCGCATCGCCGCGAACCACGTATGGCCGCCGAGGAAAACGTGGGACGCGATCGTCCCGTCCTTCGCCGCGGGGTCCGAGCGCTCGGCGCGTACGCGTGGCATGTGGCATCCGCGGCAATCACGCTCGGGCACCTCCTCGTCGAGGAGATGCACGCGTGAGCCAGCCCAGGCCGATTGTTGCCAGGGCGTCACGTCGTCCTGCCCCACGAGGTGGTGCGTATTGCCCGTACCTTCATTCAGGAAGGCACGATGGCAACTCGCGCAGAGCGCGTTCGTCCGGAGCGCCGGCATCGCCGCGCGGGCCTTGTGCGCGACGACGCTCTTCGGATCCCCCTGCACGGGCATCGGGAACGGCTCGGCCGTGAGCGTGTAGCTCCCATTGCCGTCGATACGCGCCTCCTCGATCCCGTGGCACGTCCGGCAGCCGATCCCCGCGTGCGCCCGCGTGTCCGAGGGCTCGACGGCCTTGTCCATCGCGCCGTCGACGAGGAGCGAGATATCGTGACAACCCCCGCAAAAACGGCTCTTCTCGTCATTCACGTCCGCGCGGAATCGATCGACGGCGGCGCGGTACACGGGGTTGTTGAACGAGGCGAATGCGTGCGCGCTGCCCCGAAAGGCCGCGGCGACGTCCGCGTGGCAACCTTCACACTCGCTGCCGTCCGCGAGGTCCTTGCCGCGGATCTTGGCTTTCGTGACCGTCTCGGCCGGCGCGAGTTCGGCCTTCGATTGCGGCAAGGTCGCTCCTTCTTCACGCGCGCGAGAAAGCACCTCGTCCCCGGGCGCCGCGGTCTTCGGCGGCGGGTCCGTCGTGCTGCCCGACGGAGCGCAGGCCCCCGCGAGGACGAGCCCCGAAAGAAGCACCACCCCACGTCCCCCGCTCCACCTGCGCATGCTTGTTTTTCCCTGCCGCCGGACGCTCACCGGCCGGCCTCTGACTGGACAGACGCCATCGTCGCCGAGAAGCCGCCCGACCGCAAGAGACGAGGTGCGCCTCGAACCCGGCCTCGCGGGACAAGGAGCGATCCGACTCCTGGCCATACCCCGTCACGGCGATCAAATGCAAACGCTCGAGCGCCGGCCGCTCCCGCAGGCGGTGCGCGAGCTCGTAGCCGTCCATCACCGGCAAGCCGATGTCGAGGAGCGCGACGTCGGGCACGAACGTCTCGGTGACCCGCAGCGCGGACGGGCCATCCGAGGCCACGCGTGTCTGGTGCATGCGCATGAGGTGGAGGGCCGTCGTGATCGGCGCGAGCGACGCCGTCGGCTTTCTTCTTCGAATCGTCGGCCTTGCTCGCCACCGTCCCCGCGCCACGCCGAGCTCGTAGATCGTCGCCCGCAGATCCCGGTTCATGAGGAGCGCGAGGCGCACGGCCGCCTCGGCGGAGAGATATGGCGCATGGTCAATCCAGGGTGAGCGCGGGACGACGCTGTCTGTCTGCCTGTCTGCCTGTCCGCGCGCGCGGAATGTAGCACCGCCACGCGCCCTGCCAGGCCCTTGGACGACGAGGAACGATGCGCCGCCCGCGCGCGGCGAGTACACTCCGCCCCGATGACCATCAGCACCTTCGATCTGTTCAAGATCGGCATCGGACCGTCGAGCTCGCACACCGTGGGGCCGATGCGCGCCGCGCGTATGTTTGCCCTGGGGCTCGAGGAGCGAGGGCAGTTCGCGCGAACGGCCAAGGTCAAGGTCGAGCTCTTCGGCTCGCTCGGCGCGACGGGCAAGGGACACGGCAGCGACAAGGCCGTGATCCTCGGCCTCCTCGGCGATACGCCCGACGAGGTGGACGTCGAACGCGTGGAAGAACGCGTCGCCGCCGTCCGGGCGACAGGGCGCCTTTCGCTCCTGCAACGAAAAGACATCGACTTCTCGCTCCCCTCCCAGCTCCTTTTCTCCCGCAAGAGCTTGCCGTATCACCCCAATGGGATGCGGTTCACGGCCATCGACGCGACGGACGCGCCCCTCGACGCGCGTATCTATTATTCGGTGGGCGGCGGCTTCGTGGTGGACGACCCCGAGGGGGGCCCGAACGCCTCGAAGGAGGCCGAAAAAATCGGAATTCCTTACCCCTTTCATTCGGCCGCGGAGCTGCTCGCCTCTTGCGCCAAGCACGGGCTCACGGTCAGCGATCTCATGCTCGCGAACGAGTCGATTTTCCGGCCCGAGGCCGAGACGCGCGCCGGGCTCCTGCGTATCTGGCAGGTCATGCAGGCGTGCGTGCAGCGGGGCCTGCGCACGGAGGGCACCCTGCCCGGCGGCCTCCACGTGCAAAGGCGCGCGCCCAAGCTTTACAAGGACCTCCTCGAGAACCCCGAGGCCGGTTTGCGTGATCCGCTGACCGCGATCGACTGGGTGAGCCTCTACGCCCTCGCGGTGAGCGAGGAAAACGCCGCCGGCGGACGGGTGGTCACGGCCCCGACGAACGGCGCGGCCGGCATCATCCCCGCGGTCCTGCATTATTATCGGCGGTTCATCCCGCATTCGACGGACGACGGCGTCGTGCGGTTCTTGCTCACGGCGGGCGCCATTGGGCTCCTTTACAAGGAGAACGCCTCGATCAGCGGCGCGGACGTGGGTTGTCAGGGCGAGGTGGGCTCGGCCTGCTCGATGGCGGCGGGCGCGCTCTGCGAGGTCCTCGGCGGCAGCCCCGCGCACGTGGAGAACGCGGCCGAGATCGCGATGGAACACAACCTTGGCCTCACCTGTGATCCCATCGGCGGCCTCGTCCAGGTGCCGTGCATCGAGCGCAACGCCATGGCCGCGATCAAGGCCATCCAGGCCGCGCGCCTCTCGCTCCGCGGCGACGGACGCCATTTCGTGGCCCTCGACAAGGTCATCAAGACGATGCGCGACACGGGCGCCGACATGAAGGCCAAATACAAGGAGACCTCGCGCGGCGGCCTCGCCATCAACGTCCTCGAAGCGCCCCTCGACGTGAGTGTCGGCGTGCCCGAGTGTTAGCGCCAAGCTATTGACGTCCTGTACGAATCCGTGTACTTGCTTTTCATTGATGTGCCCACGCAGACACAACGGAGGGTAGGATGCAGGAGGTCGAGCTCACGAAGGAAGCCCTCCAGGCCGAGGTCGAGCGGCTGCGCCGGCGCGACGAGGAGCGGGAGGCCGAGCTTGTGGCCCTGCGCGCGCGGCAGGACGCCGAGGGGCGGCTCGTCAGCGGCGCCGTGCTGCGCGGGTTCCTCGAACACACCCCGGCATTGATGTTCGTCAAGGACCTCGAGGGTCGATTCCTCCTGGTGAACAAGGAGTTCGAGCGATTCGTGGGGCGGCCCCGGGAGGAGATCCTCGGGAAAACGGGGAGCGCTTTTCTCCCGCCAGAGGGCGCCCGCGTGAGCGACGAATCCGAGCGCCGCGCCCTCGCCGAGGGCCGCGCGCAGTACCTCCATGCGATCCCGCGCCCGGAGGGGACCCAATATTATCAGAGCATCAAATTCCGTATCGAGGACGAAGGGGGCGCGGTCCGCGGCGTGGGTACGGTGGCCATCGACGTGACGCGGGAGCAACAAGACGTCGAGGAGCGCGCCTCGCGCGAGGCGGAAATCCTCGCCAGGCAGGCCACGCTGATTCGTGAGCTCGCCTGTCCCCTGCTCCCGATCGCCGAGCACGTCGTGGCCATGCCCCTCGTCGGGGCCATCGACGAAAGCCGCGCGCAGCAGATCACGGACGCGCTCCTCGCGGGGATGTCGCAATACAATGCACGGGTGGTGATCCTGGACGTCACGGGCTTGCGGGTCGTGGATACACACGTCGCGGGCGCGCTCGTGAAGGCCGCGCAGGCCGTGAAGCTGCTCGGGGCCCGGGTCGTCGTGACGGGAATGCGCCCGGCCGTGGCGCAGGCCCTCGTGGAGCTCGGCGCGGATCTCGCGGGGATCGCGACCCTGGGGACGCTTCGGGCCGGCATTGCGTGGGCGATGCGGAGAGAGTAGGGTGCTGGGACGAACATGGAGGAACACGCACGCCTCGTCTGGGAATCGGTGAAGAAGGTCCGGACCGTCTCACCGCTCGTCCACAACATCACCAATTACGTCGTGATGAACAACACGGCGAATGCCCTGCTCGCGATCGGCGCCGCGCCGGCGATGGTGCATGCGGCCGAGGAGGTCGAGGATTTCGTCGCGATCGCCTCGTCGCTGGTGATCAACATCGGGACGCTCTCGCCGTCGTGGATCACGTCCATGCGCCTCTCTGCCGCGCACGCGATCGCGCTCGAAAAACCCTGGGTGCTCGATCCGGTCGGGGTCGGCGCGACGCCGCTGCGCACGAGTGTATCGAGTCAGCTGGCGCAGCTCGGGCCGAGCGTCATCCGGGCGAACGCCTCCGAGGTCCTCGCCCTCGCCGCCGTGACCTCGAAGATCACGCGCGGCGTCGACAGCACGGAGCCGTCCGCGGCCGCGATCGAGCCTGCCCGGCAGCTCGCGCAGACCTACAAATGCGTGGTCGTCGTGAGCGGCGCCGTCGATTACGTGACCGACGGGGATCGGACAATCGAGATCCACAATGGCCACCCCATGATGCCGCGGGTGACCGGCCTCGGGTGCACGGCGAGCGCGCTCGTCGGGGCTTTCCTCGCGGTGGAGCCCGATCCGGTCCTCGCCGCCGCGCACGCAATGGCCGTGCTCGGGGTGGCGGGGGAGATCGCCGCGGAGAAATCCCCCGGCCCCGGCAGCCTGCAAATGCACCTGCTCGACGCTCTTTATCAGCTCGACGAGGCGGCCCTCACGCGGGCGCGAATCCGGTGAACGCCCCTCTCAGGGCGCAGGCGCCGTGCAGCTCACCTGCACATCCGGCTCCCCACGGTTCGGATAGGCATAACGAACGTAATACGGGAAAGTCCCGCCGTCGATGCGCACGATGACCGCGCCCGTGGCCGCCCCGCGCGTGATCGGGATGAACGCGAGGTCCCAGTCGACGAGCGCGAGCGCCTGGTTCGTGTCGGCATTCGTGGCGACCATGTCGACCACCTCGAGGGGCACATCCTGGCCCTGGTACATCGAGCCCACCGAGAACTCGGGCGTGGCGATACGATAGACGATCCCCGCGTCGGTATACTCCTGCACGTCGGCATCGGCGACGATCGCCACGCTCTCGCCGATCGTCTTCGCCAGATCCTCCTGCCGGACGCTGACGGGTTCACCCTCGACCGCCTCGATCCCCCAGAGCGCGTGCGCCTCCTTTTTTGGCTTCGTGGGCGTGAACTCGATGACGCCCGCGAGGTGGGCGCCATAATCGCCGTTCGTGTTCCAGTTCAAGTCCAGGCTGAGCGCGGCCCGGATCACGGTCGAGTCGAAATAGTTGGTCGTGTCGAAGAGGTCGAAGGGGATATCATCGCCGGCTTTCCCGAAGGGCGTATCCTTGATGAGCTTCGTCTGGACGCTGAGCTGGGGCCCCGCGTGATAAGAGCCGGTGCCGGCATACTGAAAAGCAGCCGGCTTGGCAGGCTGTCCGCAGGAGAGCGAGGCGAAGAAGTGGCTGATCCCGACCGAGAAGGAGCGGGTGAACCGACCGCAATAGATGAGGTGCGCGAGGCTCGCCTCGATCGTCTTCGCGAACGCGAGGTTCGCCTCGATCGCGGGCTGGCTCGCGCCGCCGGCGCACGCGGCGACGTCGGTGGTCTTCACGGGGGGCTCGGTGTTGAGGGGCTCGCCGTCCTCCTCGGGTTCGGCCCAGTCGGGGCATTGCGACGCGGTGAGCGGATTCTCCGGGAGATCGCTCCCGCAGCCGAGCAAACTTGCCGTGAACAGCGCGTATCCAAGCAAGGAAACGATTTTTGTCATGGAAGACCTCCTTCTCTACTCTACCGGATATCCCCCGCATCCGGGAACTGGATCATGGGATCCTTGATCTCCTGCGCGGCCCCTGCCTTCGCGACGAGCTCGTCGATCAGCGGATCATCAGGTAAAGGCCCATCCGGATCGCGTTCGTCACCATCCGCGTATGCTCGGAAGTGCAAAGCAGGACCCTGCTTCAGGACGCGAGGACACCCACGCCCGTACCGATCGCGGCCAGGCATAAAACGATGTCGCACGCCCTGCGAAATCGCACGGATGGCCGGAGGATCGTGAGCAACATCGAAAGCACGACCATCGGGGCGCCCACGAGGAGGGCGCGTCCGCGTCCGAGGGCGGCCCCGGCGAACGCCATTCCAATAAGGAAACGCACGCACCGAACAAAAGCCGAGCCCACGCCGCTCCCGCCTCCGCTCACCCCCGCCTATCTCGCTTCACGCAGGCGCTCCCCTCCACCGTCCCCATGTGTAAAACATCTTTCCTTTTCCTTCCCTCGACCCTCCCTCCGGTCGAAAACTTTCACACGGACCGCTCCCTCCACCGTCCCCTTCTGTGAAACATCTTTCACTCGCCCTTCCCTCCACCGTCCCCTTCTGTGAAACATCTTGCACTTGCCCTTCCCTCCACCGTCCCCTTGCGCAAAGGCGTTCAGGCCGAGCCTTCCCTCCCCCGTCCCTGTCCAAAAAAACGAAACCGAAGGTGGAGTCCCACACACTCCGCTTTCGAGAGGCGCCTGTGAGGCGCGGCGCGAGCCGGGGGGCGGGCCTTTCATCTCCTGCAACGACAGATTGCATCCTTCGCAAGCCCTGTACTCGAAGGTTTGGTACCATCGGGGTCCCCCCTCGGGGGGACGGAGAAAAAACAATGCAAGTCAAGGCGCTCGACCACATTCACGTCTACAGCAAGGATCCCCAGGCCTCGATGGAGTTCTGGCAAAAGCACTTCGAGGCGAAGAAGGTCTTCGAGACCAAAAACGCCCACCACCAGGCCGTGCATATCCTCCAGATCGGAAGCTCCGCGCTCGCCTTCTCGGAGTTTCCTCCCGGCAAGGAGCCGCCGGCGGCGTCGATCCCCGAGAGCGCGGCCCGCGAAGGCATGGGCGTGACCGGCGTCATGCACCTCGGCATCAACGTGCACGACGTGGCGGCCGCCGTGGCCGAGCTCCGCCAGGGTGGGGTCAAGGTCCTGACCGATCCCGCCGAGGCGTACGGCACCACGTTCGCTTATGTCGAGACCCCCGACGGGGTGCTCGTCGAGCTCACCCAGTACTGACGCGCGCCTCGCGCGGCTCGCGGGCATCGGAGGGGGCAGAACAACGCTTTGCCACGAAGGACGAACACGATGACAGCGACGGCGACCTACGATTACATCATCATCGGCTCGGGCGCTGCAGGCGGGGTGATTGCCTACCGGCTGGCCCAGGACCCCGACATCAAGGTGCTGCTGCTCGAGGCGGGAGGGCTCGACGACGACCCCGCGATCGCGCGCCTCGAGGTCACGTCCCTGTTCGACATCTGGAAGCCGGAGCTCGACTGGGGGTACGCGACCGAGGAGGATCCCGGGCTCAACGGCCGGCGGATGCACATCATCCAGGGCAGGGTGCTGGGCGGGGGCACGTCGGTCAATGGTCGTATCTACCTCCGCGGCAACCGGAAGGACTACGACCACTGGAACCAGCTCGGCAATGAGGGGTGGAGCTACGAGGACGTCCTGCCCTATTTCAAGAAGTCCGAGGATTACGAGGGAGGCCCGTCGAAGTACCACGGCGTGGGCGGCCCGCTCCGCATCCGCGAGCTGATTCGCCCCACCGAGGCGGCCCGCACCTTCGTCGAGGCCGCGGTCGAGCGCGGCTTTCACGGCATGCCCTGGGACTTCAACGCCGAGCAGCAGGAGGGCGCGGCGGGCTTCACCCAGTCGACCACCACCCGCGAGGGCACGCGCGCCAGCACGGCCGAGGCCTTCATCCGGCCCATCCTGAGCAAGCCGAACTTCACGCTCCAGACCCGGGCCCAGGTGACGCGTATCCTCTTCGAGGGCAAACGCGCCGTGGGGGTGGAGTATCGCCACAACGGCGAGCTACGCACGGCCCGCGCCGACGCCGAGGTCATCCTCAGCGCGGGGGCGTTCTGGTCGCCCAAGCTCCTCATGCTCTCCGGCGTCGGCCCCGCCGATCACCTGCGCTCGCACGGCATCGACGTCCTCGCCGATCTGCCCGGGGTCGGGGAGAACCTCCAGGACCACGTCCTCGCCCGCATCTGCTACGGCGCCAAGCGCGAGCAACCCACGCCCAGCATCATCTGCGAGGCCACGCTCTTCACGCACACCCGCGGGGACCTGCGTGCCGGCTCGCCCAACCTGCAGTTCTTCTTCGGCGGCTTCATCTTCCCCGACGTGGGCAAGACAAGCGCGGGTTTTACCATGTGCCCCGTCGTCAACCAGGCCCAGAGCTCGGGCCACGTCCGCCTGCGCTCGAAGAACCCCGACGATCCCCCGATCGTCCGCATGAACTACTTCCAGAGCGACAACGACATGCGGACCATGCTCGAAGGCTTCCGGATCGCCAGGGACATCATCCACGCCTCGGCCTTCGACAAGCTCCGCGGCGAGGAGCTCTTGCCCGGGCCTTCCGTCAAGACCGAGGAGGACCTCATCAACTACGTGCGGAATGGCTGCATCACCGACTGGCACCCCTCCTGCTCCAACAAGATGGGCCACGACCGCATGGCCGTCGTCGATCCCCGCCTCCGGGTCCACGGGCTCGAGGGCATTCGCGTCGCCGACGGCTCGATCATGCCCCGGATCCCCAACTGCAACCTGAACTCCACCTGCATCATGATCGGCGAGAAGGCCGCCGACATGATCCTGCAGGCTCGCTGAGTCGTCCCTCCCCCGCCTCCCGCCTCCCCCTTGTTCGCCACGCCACCCCCTCTCTCCGCGACGCTTGCCTATCCTGCTTCGCGTCGGCATTCTTCCCCGCCGTGCAGCAGGGAGACGTCGTCGGCGATCGGTACGTCCTCGAGCGCATCGCCGGCACGGGGGGCATGGGCTCGGTGTTCCGCGGCCACGATCGCCTCACGCGGGAGCCCGTCGCCATCAAGGTCCTCGCGCAGCACGACGCCGAGGCCATCCGACGCTTCGACCACGAAGCCAAGATCCTCGCCGAGCTCGGGCATCCCCATATCGTCAGGTACGTGACGCACGGGGCCGCGCCCTCGGGAGCGCCTTACCTCGTGATGGAGTGGCTCGAAGGGAAGAGCCTCGCCGCGCGGCTCGCCGAAGGGCACCTCACGCAGGCCGAAGCCGTGGGCCTCGCCGTCCGCATCGCCTCGGCCCTCGCCGCGGCACACGCCCGGGGGATCGTCCACCGCGACGTCAAGCCGAGCAACGTCTTCCTCGTGGGAGGCTCGCCGCTCAGCGCCAAAGTGCTGGATTTTGGCCTCGCCCAGGCCGCCGCCGGGGGCGCGCGGCTCACACGCACGGGCAGCGTCCTTGGGAC
>JANMGF010000603.1:0-8092 GCA_031374535.1 Polyangium sp. (in: bacteria) | reverse complement strand
CGCGCCCGGCGTCGTCGCCAGGAGCGACGCATCCTTCAGCTTGCGTAACGCGTCCCCGTGCGCGCCCCGCGCCAGGAGGACGAACGCGCTCATCCGCTCGACCAGCGCGTCGTGCTCCCCCGTGACACGCATCCGCACGATGAGGTGCTCCAGCGTCACGATGTCGCCCTCGACGAGCGCCTGGAGCATCAACTTCGGCAGCCGCTCCGCCATCACCGTGGGATCCTCCACGGCCTCGGGATCGTCGCCGAGCGCGGCATACGCCTCCGCCACAGCGGCCCTCGTCGATGGGACGAACGCCGCCACCGCGTCGCCTTCCAGGCCCACGCTGTCGGGTGCCAGGGGGCCGATCGACACCGGCTCGTTCCCCTCCGGCGCGCGCATCCGTCCCCCCTCCCCCATCGCCGCCTCGATCATCGAAGCGATCGACATCTCCTCGCCCAGCGGCTCCTCGGAGGCGAGCGCGCCCTCGTCCGAGATCTCCGGCACCTGCACGTCTGGATCGAGGCTCCTCGCCTCCGCGATCAACGCCGCCGCCGTCGAACGTAGCCCCGCGCCCGCCGCCGCAAGCGCCGCCTCCGCCGCGAGCACCGCCGCCGACGCCCGCTCCCCCGCTACGGCCGCGTGATACGCCGGCTCCGCGAGCCCGAGCGGCCCCACGTTTTGCTCGAGCACACGCCCGGCCATCCGGTGCCACAGATCCCGCGTCCCCGCGTCGAGTTTGCCGATGAGCATGCGTGATGCCGTCCTCGAGGTGATCGCGATCCACCCCTCCTCCGGCAGATACGTCCATCCACTCCCGACGAGCGAATCCTCCACGCCCGCCACCCGCGCGCCTGCCCCCGCCATCAACGTCGACACCGCGTCCACGATCTGCGCCGGCGCATCCCCGCCGAGCAGCGCGATCCCCACGAGCGCCGCGTGTTCCCCTGGATCGAGGAACGCCATCCGCCGCTCCATCCACGCCGTCGCCGTCTCCGCCGGTCCTCGACCACTCACGCGATCCCGCGGCGTCGCCTCGTCGCCCGCCCACCGCAGCTCGCCCGTCACGAGCCCTTCGGCCAGCGCCTCGCGGATCGCCAGCGGCACTCCTCCGCCGCGCCGCGCCCACCTCCGCGCCGCCTCCTTCGTCAACGCGCCCCCCGAAAACGCCTGCGCCAGCGCCTCCGCCGCCTCGCGCGGCAAGGGGCCGAGCGTCACCTCCGCCGCCACCGGGATCGAGGCCAGCGCCGCGGGGAGCGCCTCCTCCACGTCGATACGCACGATCGATCGGAAGAACCCCGGCGGGGGGATCGCCTGCGCCACCACCTCCAGCGTCGCCAGATCGATCAACGTCACGTCGTCGAGCGTGAGCACCCCCGGCCGCCCCTCCACCGGCGCGAGCCATGCATCCACCAGCTCCGCGGCCGTCCGCGTATCGATCCCGTCCCCCGCGAGCAGCTTGTCCAGCGCCGCGGCGAGCTCCTCGGACAGCTCCGGCGGCTCCTCCCGCACGAGCGCCCTTGCGAACGCCATCCGCAGCGTCCCGAGCGGCTCCCGTGGCAAAAACGTCGGCGCGATCCGGAGCGACCGCAAAGGCGAGAGCCGCTGCGCGAACTCCTGCAAGAGCCGCGTCCCGCCCGCGCCTGGCGCCGCGCGCACGAGCCCTGCGCAACCGAGCGGCACCTCGAGCTTCTTCAGCTCCTCCTCCCGCCCCACGAGATCCGGCGCGTTCACGAGCCTGTGCACGTTCGCCAGCGCGTCGCCGCGGAACGGCATCGCCACGTCGAGCCGCAGGCCCCGCACCATGGGCCCCTCCCCGATCCGCCCTCTCCGTGGCCCCGCCGTCACGAGATCGCCGGACTTCACCGCGGGGACCTCGGGATCGAGCAGCACCTCCCCGTCCCGCGACAGCTTTGCCAGCGCTTCGGCGCGGAGCATCGGGGGCCCCCACGAGAGCCCTCGATCGTCCACCGCCTGCATCTCACCCTGCGCGATCCCGATCCCCCAGCGCTCGCCCTCGCTGGCCTCTTCCACGAGCGCGAGCGTGAACGTGAACGCCTCTTCCAGCGCCTCCGCTGCGAAGTCGAAGCCAAACGCCTCGCCGCTCCACGCGCAGAGCGAGCCTCCATGAGCCTCCGCGCGCCTCCGGATCGCTTGCGCCTTCTCGAGATAAACCGATCCGGAGACTGCCGCCGCGCCCGAAGGCCGGTGGAAGCTCACCACGATACGTTCCGCCACGCGCGCATCGTCTCTCATCACGCGGGGATCGCAAAGGGGGTAAAGGAGGCGGAAATCCCGAGCTCAGCCGAAGATGATGAAGCCGAGCTTCGTCAGCACGAAGTCCGCGATCAGGATCGAGATCGACACGCCCACGACGGCGCGTGTCGTCGACTGCCCGACGCCCTCCGTCCCGCCGCGCGTGATCATGCCGAAGTGGCACCCCACGATCGCGATGATCGCCCCGAAGAACGGGCACTTCATGAGCCCCATCCAGAAGTCGCGGAAGTTCAGCGAACCCAGAGCCGAGCGCAGGAAGAACCCCCACGGGATCCCGAACTGCCAGTCGCAGATGAACATCGCGCCCGAGAACCCGATCACCAGCGCCAGGGCCCCGAGCACCGGCATCACGAACACGCACGAGATCAGCCGCGGGAGCACGAGCTTCTTCATCGGGTCGGCCCCGAGCGCGCGGATCGCGTCGATCTGCTCCGTCACGGCCATCGACCCCACCTCGGCCGCGATGCCCGATCCGATCCGACCTCCCACGATCACGGCCGTCAACGTCGGCGCGAGCTCGCGCGAGAACGACAGACCGATCACGCGGCCCGTGTACTCCATGCCGCCGAACTTCTGCAGGCCGAAGGCGAACTGCACCGCCATGACCATGCCCGTGAAGAGCGCCGTCGCGCACGCGATGCCCAAGGACCGCACGCCGAGCTGCTCCATCTGGTAGATCGTCGACTGAAACTCGAACGGCCGGCGAAACATCGCGGCGAACGTGTCGCGCGTCATCCGCCCGATTTGCCCGAGGTGCACGAGGAAGTTCGCCCCGCGCTCCCCGAACGTCGACCAGAACGGCGGCGACGGCGGCGGCCCCGGCAACCTTCGCGACTCGCGCGGCTTCTCTTCCGCGGCCTGGCTAGTCATCGGCGGACACCGTGGCGAAGCCTTTCACGAACGCGCGAAACGGCCCCACCGCGGCCGGAAACCCCGCGGGATCGGCGACGCAGTAGATGTCGTACACGCAGCCGTCCTTCTTCAGCACCCACACGTCGAACAGCCGCGGCACCCCGTCGAGCTTCGCGACGACGACCGTGTGCAAAGCCTCCCGCCCGTCGAACGGGACGACCTCCTCGGTCTGCACCTCGCGCTCGGTGAAGTGCAGGAACAGGTGCTGCACGAGGGATCGGAGCGGGACGTCCTCGCCGTCCACCTTGCACCGCCCCGAGGCCGCGATCATCGCGTCGTTCGCCTCGTCCTGGAACGCGAGCGCTTCGCCGTCGAGCTCGATGCGTTTCCACTGCGACGGTGGCGTCGGCACCCGGAAGGCGAACCCCTTCCCTCGGTAGACCGAACCCGTGAAGCTCGGCGCCGCGCACGCGCCTATCCCCAACAGCGCGAGGGCGAGACCCAGCACGAGCGATCGGGGGCGACGAAAGGGCTTTCCCATCGCGGGCGCGAAGCTATCACGCCCCCGCGCACGTCTCCGGTGGAAACCGACGCCATGACCATGCTGTGACGAACTGCGTAACCCGGCTCTCACCAACCCCAGGGATCGTGTCGGCGGCGTCCCTGGGCCGGTGGGCGTAGGCGGCTCCAGCGATCGTGGTCGCGTGGGGTTTTGCCACGCGTGAACGGGCGGAGGAGCAGAGCGCCGACCACGAACCCGCCGAGATGCGCGAAAAACGCGACCCCGCCGCCCGTCCCGCCGAGCGAGCCGAGCCCGCTGAGGAGGTTCACCACGAAGTACTGGAGGATCAGCAGGAGCCGCGCAGGCACGAGCCCGTGTTCCAGGAGCAGCTCGTGCGCCCGCGCCATCTGCCCGCGGGGCCCCGACACCGAGAGGAGCGCCTGGGTCCACACGAAGGCCCCGATGTTGAGGACGATCAAAAGCCAGTTGACGTAGGACGGACGCCGGGTCGGAAGGCGGTCTCGAAGCGGCACCATGGCGATCCGCATCTACCATGCGCACCTCGTGCCGGCGGCTTGGCCCGGCGGTGGGCATCGTTCCTCCCCCGTGACAGGCGTTGTGCGTGCTGGTAGACGGAGAACGCGATGCCCCCGATCGGCCTACGACTCCACGACACGATGACCGGCAAGCTGACCCCGCTGGTCCCCCAAAGGGCCGGAGAGGTACGCGTTTATTGCTGCGGTCCCACGACCTACGACGTCGCCCACGTCAGCCACGCCCGCGCCGCGCTCGCGCCCGATGTGCTCGTGCGGCACCTGCGTGGCCAGGGTTTGCGGGTCGTTTATGCCCGCAACGTGACCGACGTCGACGACAAGATCCTCGCGCGTTCCAAGGACAACGCCGAGACGCCGACCGAGCTCTCCGCGCGCATGACGGCGCTCTACCAGGAGGACATCCGCGCGCTCGGCTGCCAGGACCCCGACCACGAGCCCCGCGTCTCCGACCACCTGCCGGAGATCGTGCGGATCATCGAGACCCTCGTCGAGAAGGGCGCCGCGTATCCGGTGGACATGCCGGGCGGCGTGAAGGACGTCTACTACGCGGTCCGTTCCTTCGCCGAGTACGGCAAGCTCTCGCATCGCCACATCGACGACCTCTGCTCGGGGGCGCGTGTTGAGGTCAGCGAGTCGAAGCGCGACCCGCTGGATTTCGCGCTCTGGAAGGGCTGCGGCGAGGACGCGTGGGGCTGGGAGAGCCCGTGGGGTCGAGGTCGTCCTGGCTGGCACATCGAGTGCTCGGCCATGAGCGAGCGGTACCTCGGCTACGGCTTCGACGTGCACTGCGGCGGCATGGATCTCGTCTTCCCGCACCACGAAAACGAGATCGCGCAGAGCGAGGCCGCGCATCCGGGCGAAGGGCCGTTCTGCTCGATCTGGGTGCACAACGGCTTCGTCAACGTCGACAAGGAGAAGATGGCGAAGTCGCTCGGCAACTTCGTCACGATCCGCGACGTCTACCAGCGCAACGACCCCGAGGGTCTCCGGTACTTCCTGCTCACGGTGCACTACCGCGGCCCGATCGCCTTCGAAACGTCGATCCTCGACGACGGTCGCGTGGTGTTCCCGGGCGTGCTCGAGGCCGAACGGCGGGTTGATTATCTCTACCACACGCTGGGTCGCCTCGGCTCGCTGGCCGAGCTCGCGGGGGGTGGCGCGGGGGACGACGCGCCGGCGCCGACGATGCGTTTGCCGCGGGAGATGGCGCCGATGATGGAGCTCGCGTCGACGGCGCGGGGTCGGGTCGATGCGGCGCTCGACGACGACCTCAACACCCCGGTGGCGCTGGCGATCGTGGGCGAGCTGGCGCGCGCGGGCAACGAGCTCGTCGACCTGGCGCAGAAGCGTCGCAAGGACGCCGAGGTCGCGAAGGCGGCGCCGCTCGTGGCGAAGATGCTAGCGCGCGCGCTCTGGTCCTCGGTGGAGCCGCTCGGCATCCTGCATACGCCGATGGACGTCTACCGGGCCCGGACGCAGGCGCGGCGGCTCTCGATCCTGGGCAAGACGGCCGAGGAGGTCGCGGCGCTGGTCGAGGATCGACGCCAGGCGCGGCAGGCCAAGGACTTCGCGCGGGCCGACGCCCTCCGGAAGGAGCTGGAGGCGCTGGGCATCGAGGTAGCGGACAACCCGACCGGGACGACCTGGCGGATCGGGGCGTAGTCGAAACTCCGGCTAGACTTGCTCGAATGAGGCCTTAGGCTTCGTCCGGCCCCATGGCTGTTCGCGACTTTTACACCGTGCTCGGCGTTGCCCGTGACGCCGACGAAGACACGATCAAAAAAGCTTTCCGCAAGCTCGCTGTCCAGTTCCATCCGGACAAGGCGCCTGGAAAGGCGAACGAGACAAAGTTCAAGGAAATCAACCGAGCGTACGAGGTCCTCTCGGACAAGCAGAAGCGCGCGCTCTACGACGAGTTCGGCGAGGACAGCCTGCAACAGGGCTTCGACGCCGAGCGAGCGCGCGTCGTGCGTCAATACGGCGGAGGCCGGAGCCGAGGTGGAGCGGGCGCCGGCGGGGCCCCGTTCAACGTCGAGGAGATCTTCGGCGGTGGTGGCGGAGGCAGCGGGGATTTCGGCGACCTCTTCGGCAACATCGGCGACATGTTCGGCCGAGGGCCCCGCGGGGGCGGCCGTGGCGCGCGCGCGCGTAAAGGCCAGGACGTGGAGTCCGAGGCGACGATCGACTTCGTGTCGGCGGTGAAGGGCACGACGGTGCAGCTCCAGCGCGAGGGCGAGGAGCCGATGACGGTGCGCATCCCCGCGGGCGCGAACGAAGGCAGCCGCATCCGGGTGCCTGGCCAGGGTGGTCCGGGCATGGGCGGCGGTCCTGCCGGGGATCTGCTGCTGACGATTCACGTGACGCCGCACCCTTTGTTCAAGCGCGAGGGAGACGATCTGCGTCTCGACGTGCCCGTGAGCCTCGGCGAGGCGTACGGGGGCGGGAAGATCAAGGTGCCGACGCCGGACGGCGAGGTGACCTTGAAGATCCCGGCGCACACGCAGAGTGGTCAGGTGTTGCGGCTCAAAGGGAAAGGCGTGACGCGGAAGGGGAAGGAGCCGGGGGATCTGTATGTGAGGTTTTTGATACAGATTCCGACGGAGGAGGATCCGCGGTTTGCGGAGGCGGTCGCTGCGCTGGATTTGCCGGGGGAGGAGCTGCGGCGGGAGTTGAGGTTTTAGGCTCGACGCCACGAATTACGGCCCCGGGTAACGCCCGCGCCATGCCTCCTCGTGTCGAATCGCTATGGCGAGCGCACGGTTCATCCGGAGGAGTTCGACTGAAGCCCGTCCTATAGCTGTCTTCCCTTCGACAACGAAGTCCTCAGTGATCGTGAAATGGTCGTCCCAGCGGTACGACCTGGGATTGTACAGATCGGCGACCACACGGGTGTGCGGGTCCATGGCGTTCGTTCGGGCCCCTTTGCGCAAGGAGCACGACACGCAGGAGAGCGCCAGATTATCAAAGACGGTGGGCCCCCCGTCTCGTCGAGGCTGGATATGGTCGACGTGGAACGTGGCTTCCTGGCTCTCCTGGGAAATACGACAGTACTCGCAGCGATTCCCCGCACGCTCGCGCACCCGGCGCTGTACCGAGACTGGAACGTGCTCCCGGCTCACGCCTGCGAACCCTGACGCACGGCGCGAAGCCGGAGCAGGCTCAGCAGATCGGCCAGATCCACCAGCCCTTCGGCCTCGACCTGCTCATCCTCCGTCAAAGGCTCCCCTCGGTCCTGCTTGTCCAGGAGCGCTTGAAGCCGCCGGTCGACCCCCTCGGGCAAACGCAGCCGTGCGATGTCCCCCGGCAGTTCCAGCTCCATGTCCAACCGCACCTTGGCCGCTTCGCCCATACGTGCTCCGTTCTTCGTCGCCTGCAGGACCATAACCCTCTCGACGGGCGTGAGGCAAGGCGGCTTTCATCATGGGACACGCCGGGACTGCAAGACCCTTGGCAGGGAGACCCGCCGGGCTTGCCGGAGCCTCGCAACAGGCCGATGCTACCGACCGAGCGCTTGGTAACCCTGCTGCCTGCCGAGCGCCATCGAGGGTTGAGGGCTCCGGTCAGCCAAACGCAGACGAAATCGGACGCTTGACGCACCAAGCTCGCCGCGATCGCCTTCGACGCGCCCCCTCCTCGCGCCCGTCGCCTCGAAGAGCGCGATCCGGGCGGCATCGAGGCCGCCGTCCGCGAGCTGCTTTGCGGCCTTCGAATCGGGCTTGGCGAGGAGCTCCTTGGCGAGCTTGACGAGCGCGGTGAGGGACGCGGCGAGGGTCGCGGAGTCCGTGACGCGGCCGCTCGCCTTTGCGATACGCGTATCGAGGCCGGGCTCGAGGTCCGACACACCGTCGAGCGCGGTGACGAGGCGCTCGCGCTCATCCATTCCTTCTTTGTAGGCGCGGTCCGCGATGGCGATGGCGGCGGCCCG
>JANMGF010000587.1:0-3036 GCA_031374535.1 Polyangium sp. (in: bacteria) | reverse complement strand
AGGAGATCGGTCTCGATCTCGGGAAGTTCAAGTCCGCCCTCGACACCGAGGCGCACAAGAAGTTCATCGAGAGCGAGAGCGCCGTGGCCGACAAGGCCGGCATCAGCGGCACGCCGGGCTTCCACATCGCGGCCGCAGGTCAGACGACTGGCTACTTCATCAGCGGCGCGCAGCCGTTCCCGAAGTTCAAGAAGCTCATCGACGCGACCATGAAGGAAGCGAAGAAGTAATCGCGCTTCGACGCAGCTCGAAAGGCTGAATCCCACGAGGGGGCCACAAGCCCCCTCGTGGCTTTTTGTGGATCAGCTGCGCTTCTTGGGGCGGCGCTCTTGCTCCCACCAGAGCACGTAACGGACCTGCGCCGCCTCGCGTTCTTCCTCGGGGAGATCGTCGTAGTAGCCGAGATCCCGGCCCACGAGCGGCGCGAGCTCGTCAGCGGCGGCGCGGCGAAGCGTGGGGGACTCCGAGAGGAGCGCGTCGATGAGCCACTCGACGCGGGTGCGCGTGGCGTTCGTGGTCCACCAGTCGAGCCACTTGCGTGCGTCGCGGCGGAAGTCCTGGCGCGTGAGGTGGACGAGCGCGCGATGGGCAGCCTCGACGAGCTCGGCGCTGGTCTCGCCGAGCATGGCGATGAGGATGGGGACCGACTTCGGCAGAAGAAGCTCGCCGAGGGTGTCGATCGCGAGGAGGCGCCGGCCGGTACGTTCGCTCGAGGTGCGCGCGATACGCTCGAGCGCAGGCAAGAGGGGCGCTTCGGTGGCGGGGCCCGCGGCGATGAGGGAGGCGGCCGCGCGACGAGCGACGCGCCGAACGGAGGCGTCGTCGTCGAAGAGGCGCACGAGGACGGCCTGCGCGCTCTCGGGGTAGACGAGCTCGCCGAGGAGGTGCGTCGCCCAGAGCCGGACGTCGGGATCACCGGCCGTGCTACGGACGGAGAGGAACGGCACGGCAGGGCGGCCGATCGTGAAGATGAGGCCAAGCAGAGGGCCGCTGCGGGAGGCGAGCGGGAGGTCGGTGCGGGGACGATCACGATGCGGATCGATACGCAGCGGCCCGGGGAAACGGGCCATGACGGCCTGCATGGCCTGCTCGCCGAGGCGCACGAGCTCCTGGTGGGCTTCGCCGTCGTCCGCGCCGGGCTCGAGGAGGCGCTGCACGAGCGTGGTGGGATCGGGGGTGGTGGGACGGGGGCGGCCAGGGAACGTGCTGCCCGCGGGAGCCACGTTCCAGGCGGCGGCGGTGATGCCGGTCTCGTCGGCGCGGCGCTCCCAGGGAGCAAGAGGCGGCCCTGGGAGGGTTTCGGGGGGCAGAGGGCTCTTCGTTTCGCCTCCCGGGGGCGGAACACGCACGGGCAACGCAGGCGCGGCAGGGGCCGGGGGCACGTCGGGCGGCGGCGCGAACGCGTTGGGCGGCGGCGCGGGCGCGGTGAGCACGGGCCGCACGGGAGGCAGGGGAGGCGTGGGCGGCGCGGCGATGGCGTTGGGGGGAGGCTCGGGCGGCAAGGGCTGCGCGCCGAGGCCCTGGGAGGCCTTGCTGCGACCGCCGAAGCTCGGGGCGACGGCGCGACGGTGGGCCATCCGCGGAGGCGGAGGCGGGACCAGGGGCGTGGAGCCGGCCGCGGGGGCGCCTAGCGGGCTGGATACGGCCGTGATGGGCGGTGGCGGAGGAGTCGTGGGGGCGAGCCGCAGGCGGCCCGTGGCGACCACGCCGAGGGGCGTGCGGCGGCGGCGGGAGGAAGGGCCCATGCGTCCGCGGCCAGCGATCTCCCAGGTGCTCTCGGACTCGGGGGGACGCAAGGCGAGGGCTCCGGAGCCAGGAACGACGTCCGGCAGCGGGGCGACCGGCCCGGGCGTGGGCGTGGGGCTCGTCCGGGTCTCGTCAAGCGCGGCGTGGGCAAGCTCGGGGGAGGTTGTGGGGCTCGGCTGGCTCGAGGCGATGCCGGCGAAGGAGGTCTCGTCGGTCGAGGGAGCAGCGGCGAGCGCCTGGCGCACGACCGGGGCCATCGCCGAGGCGGAAGGCAAGGTCACGGCGATCGTGGAGATCGCGGGCGGAGGGGGCGGGGACGTGGGCTCCGGCGTGGGCGCGCGCGGAGGCTCTGCGACGTCGATGGGGCGCGCCGGCAGCTCGAAGGCGCGGGCGAGCGCGACGAGACCCACCTTGCGCGCGGCATCCGGGGCCTGGGGCGGGGGCGCGGGCCGTGCCGGGCGTTTTGCAGGCGCGTCCTCGCCCGGGGCGCCGCCGCGTTTCTTGCGCAGGATGGCGCGCTCGAGCGCCTCGGCCGTGAGCCCTGCGATGGCGATGACGTCTCCAAGCGCGGAGAGCTCGACGTCGACGGCGCCGTCGTCACCGTAAAGCAAGGCGATCGTGCGGTTCTTCACGACGATCGGCAGGACCAGCACGGAGGCGCGGCTGCCGCCGTCGGATCGCGCCGTTCGCCCGAGCTCACCGATGATCTCGTCGTCGAGCCCCGCGATGGCGGGAGGCATGATCACGGGCGCTCTGCGCTCGCGTGCGAGAGCGAGGAGGCTCGGGCGGTCGAGCGGTACGGCGAGGGACATGAGCCGCGCCGCGCCTGCGCCGGGGCCCGATGCGTCACGCCCATCGGCGACGTCGCCGTGCACGACGAAGAGCGCGGCGTACTCGAAGAACTGCTGGGCGAACGCGAAGAAGATGTCGAGGAAGGCGTCGATGGTGGTCGCCGCGCCGAGCTCCTCTTCGGCCATCGCAGCGGTGAACGGACCCTTGCGGCGAGGTCGGGCGACGCGACGCGCGGGGGCGTCGCCGACGCGTGTCTTGCGATCGCCTGCAGCGCGGCGCAGCGCTCCGACGAGCGTACGTGTGCGGGTGGGCTCGCGACGCGCGAGGCGATCGGGTCGACGAGAGACAGGAGCCTCCTCCTCGACGGGCTCCGGCGGCGCCGCGATGGTCTCGGGCATCTCGTCGCTGGTGAGCGGACGAGGGGGAAGAGCCGCGGAGAAAGCTCGGTCGCCTGCACGAAGACCTCGCACCTCGATGGGCTTCGCCTCGACGACCTCC
>JANMGF010000585.1:0-2163 GCA_031374535.1 Polyangium sp. (in: bacteria) | reverse complement strand
GCGCCTTGGCCTGGCTGCGGGGCGAGGAACGAGGGCCGCGGGACAGGCGCGAGCAGCGGCTCTTGTTTTCGGCGCTGCAGTCGATGTTGTTCAACGAGACGCTCGCGCGACGCGTGGCGGCCGGGACCTGGGCCTCCGCGTTGCCTGGTGATCTGGCGAAGAAACACGATTCGGGCGGGATTTTTCCGGTCCCCGCCGAGGGGCGGGACCTCGAGGACGCGCAGGCGCGAGCCGAGGCCGGGGCGATCTCGCCGACGGGGCCGATGTTCGGCGCGAAGATGCGCTGGCCCGAGGGCGCGCCGCGGGACCTCGAGCGCGAGGTGCTTGCCACGGTGCTGCCCGACGCGAGCCGACTCGAAGCGTTCCGCGCTTTCGGGGAGGGCACCCGCAGGCCGCTCCGGCTCATGGTCGCCGACCTGTCGGTGCGTCCGATCGATGCGTCCGGCGGGCTCACCGTTTCTTTTGTGCTACCGAAGGGTGGCTACGCCACAACCGTCCTCGCCACCGCTTGCCAGATCGTCGATGCGACCTTACGCGCCGACGACGGAGCCGATGGCGATGAAGGCGAAGAGTCCTCCTCCGAGCCTTCCGATCCCGCTTAGCGCCACTTCGCGCCCGCCTCGAGCCTCGTCGAGAGGGCGCTCGAATCAGATGTAAAGCCCGGGACTCCGAGAGCCCGCGAGTGAAAGGCACAACCGGAAGATGAATCTCATCGAGTGGCTGCAGCGCATCATGGTGGGCTTCGGCGCTGCCTGGGTCATGTGGCTCATGATCGGGCTCTCCGTGGTGAGCGTGGCGATCATCCTCGAGCGCGCGTGGTTCTTCTGGTCGCTGCGGGATGATGTGGTCGTGCTGGCGCGCGATCTGCGTTTGGCCCTGAAGGACTCGATCGAGGCGGCGCAAAAACGCATGGAAGCCTCGCCCTCGGCCGAATCCGCCGTGGTGAAGGCCGGGCTCATGGAGGCCGATCGGGGTCCGAAGGCCGCCGAAGAGGCGATGGCCGGCGCGCTCGCCCTGCAACGCATGAAGCTCGAGCGGCGCCTCGCCTACCTCGGCACGCTCGGCAACAACGCTCCGTTCATCGGCCTCTTCGGCACCGTCATCGGCGTCGTCGGCGCGTTCGACGCGCTCGGCCAGGCCGCCGAGAAGCCGATGGCGCAGGCCGCGTCGGCCGCGATGGCCCCGCAGCAGGTCATGTCGAGCATCGCAGAGGCGCTCGTCGCGACGGCCGTCGGCCTCGCAGTGGCCATCCCGGCGGTCGCGTTCAACAACTTCTTCCAGCGGCTCATCCGCTCGACGCTGGCGAACACGGAGGCGCTCACGCGTGTCCTGCTCGCGCACCTGCACGGCGAGAAGGACGCGCTCGAGGTCGGCGCGCACGCGGCCGCGAGCGTCGCGGCGGCCCCCAAGAAGGCGGAGCCCAAGGCTCCGGCGAACGGCGCGCGCGGCGGCAAGAAGGCCGAGCCGAAGAAGGACGCGGACGAGGACGAGTCGAGCGAGGAGAACGGCTGATGGCTGGGCTAAGCCAGAACAACGAGGAGGGCACGATCGAGGGCATCAACGTCACGCCCCTCGTCGACATCACCCTCGTGCTCCTCATCATCTTCATGGTGACGGCGAAGATCATCGTGTCCCAGGCCCTGCCGCTCGACCTGCCGAAGGCCGCGTCGGGGCAAGAGGTGCAGATGGTCTTCAGCGTGGAGCTCCGCGCGAACGGGGACATGGTGATCGACGGCAAGAAGCTGCCGAACGACGACGCCGCGCTCCCGCTCGCCAAGGAAGCACAAGCGAAGACGCCGGATCTGCGCGCCGTCATCCGCGCGGAGTCGACGGTCCAGCACGGTCGCGTGCTTCACTCGCTCGATCTGTTGAAGCGGGCAGGCATCACCAAGATCGCCTTCGGCGTGACGCCCGTGCCCGCCGAGGACGGCAAAGCGGCCCCGGCCGCGCCTCCGACGCCCGTGACGCCCTGACACCTTCGCTCGACCTTTGGGGGCTCCGCGGCGCCACGCGGAGCACTCCGACCGAACCTTGGAGATAAGACGATCATGAGCTCGGCGGCGAACAGAGTCGCAATGGGGGGAAGGGATTTCCACCGCACCGCCGAGCACGATCGAGATCCGCTCGCGCCCGTCGTCGCGCTGGGAAATCGCGCGATGAGGA
>JANMGF010000578.1:0-6141 GCA_031374535.1 Polyangium sp. (in: bacteria) | reverse complement strand
GGCGACGAGTTTCCGCCTGCTCACGAAGGCCTATCGCCCGCTGCCCACGAAGACGAGCTTCAAGGACGTCGAGTCGCGCTACCGCATGCGGTACGTCGACCTCGTCGCGAACCGCGAGGTCGCCACGGTCTTTCGTGCTCGTACGTTCTTGATCTCGGCGCTGCGCCGCTTCTTCGACGAGCGCGGCTTCCTCGAGGTCGAGACGCCCACGATGCACACGATCATCGGCGGCGCCGCGGCCAAGCCCTTCAAGACGCATCACAACGCGCTCGACATGGAGCTCTTCATGCGCATCGCGCCCGAGCTCTACCTGAAGCGCCTCGTCGTGGGCGGCTTCGAGCGCGTCTACGAGATCGCGCGTTGTTACCGGAACGAGGGGCTGTCCACGCGGCACAACCCCGAGTTCACGATGCTCGAGTATTACCAGGCGTACGCCACGTACGAGACGCTCATGGACCAGACCGAGGCCATGCTCCGTCACGTCGACGAGGCCCTCGCCGCGGTGCTCCCCGAGGAGCACGCGGCCTGGTCGAAGACGCGCGCCTGGTCGTTCGAGCGGTTCGTCCGGGTACCCATGGCCAAGGCCATCGAGAACGCCCTCGCGCGTTCGGGTTTGCCCCCGGAGGTCGCCACGCAGGTCGCCGCCGACGACGCGCCGATCAAGATCTGGGCGAAGGCCGCCAAGGAGAAAAAACGCGAGATCGACTGGGCGAACTTCCGCTCCGGCATGAAGAAGTGCGACTCCGACGGCGAACGTGTCTTCTGCGCCTACGAGTACCTCGCCGAGCCCTTCTTGACCGCGGATTACCGCTCGGAGGACGGCACGAAGAGTTTGCCCGTCTTCATCATCGACTATCCGTTCGAGGTCTCGCCGCTCGCGCGGAAGAAAGACGGCAATGAAACGCTCGTCGACAGGTTCGAGCTCTTCGTCGACGGCCGCGAGCTCTGCAACGCCTTCAGCGAGCTGAACGATCCCGAGGATCAGGACGCGCGTTTCAAGGCGCAGGTCGAGAAGAAGGCCAAGGGCGCCGAGGAGACGATGGATTACGACGCCGACTACGTTCGCGCGCTCGAGTTCGGCATGCCGCCCACGGCTGGCTTCGGCATGGGCGTGGATCGGCTCACGATGCTGCTCACGGGCGCTTCGTCGATCCGCGACGTCATTCTGTTTCCCCTCCTTCGTCCCGAGGCGAGCGGCAGTTGAGCGATCAAGTCGCCTTCCACGTCCTGCGTGGACTCGCCGTCCTTTCGTCCGTGTGGCTCGCCGTGATCGGCGTGCGGCGCCTCTCGGCGAACCCGGTGCGGGGCCTGGGCTGGCTCTTCGGCTCGCTGACGGGCTTCGCGTTCGCCGTGCTCTCGTATTTCGCGTCGAGGGCTCCGCGTGAGCGGTTTGCGCCCTTCAAGCTGCGGGACGAGATCGTCGGGTTCGCGGCCCTCGGCACGGGCGTGATCTTCCTCCTTTCGGTGCTCGCCGCGCTTTTGCCGGTGATCCTGAATGCGCTCGAGCGCCGCGGCTTCAGCTCGTACGTGGGAGCGCGGCACGTGCGCGCCACGAAGAGCGGGTTTCTCACGGTGATCAGCGTGCTCAGCATGGCGGGCGTCGCCGTGAGCTCCTGCGCGCTTTGCTCCGTGACCAGCATCATGGGCGGCTTCGGCGCCGACCTGAAGCGCAAGATCCTGAACAACAACGCGCACATCGTGGTCGACGTGACCCAGCCCGGAGGTTACGCCGACTGGGACGAAAAACTCGACGCCATCCGGCTCGCGATCGCCTCGAAGGGCGGCGCGGCGACGCCGGTCGTGGCGGGGGATGCCATGGGCTCGTCGGCGTCGAACACCGCCGGCGCGCTCGTGCGGGGCATCGACACGAATACGATCACGCAGGTGATCGACCTCAAGCAAAACATCGAGGTCGGCAATTTCGACTGGCTCGATGACCCAGACAAACTCGCGGATCTGCCGGCGGACACGATCATCGGCCGGGGCCCCGGGGGCGAACCCTACTTCAAGGGGCCGGATCTGCGTGCCTCGGCGGATCTCGATCCAGCCGTGCGGGCGGCGCTGCGGAAAGACGTGAAGGTTTTTCCCGGCGTGATCATCGGCAAGGAGCTCGCGAAGAGCTTGCACGTGCTCGTGGGGGACGAGATCACGTTGCTCTCGCCGATGGGTGAGCTCGGGCCGATGGGCGTGATGCCGCGGACGAAGAGGTTCCGGGTCGCGGCGATCTTCTACAGCGGGATGTACGAATACGACGCGACGCACGCGTACATCAAGCTCGACGTGGCCCAGAGCTTCTTCAGCATGGGCGACAACATCAGCCAGATCGACGTACGTGTGCCGGATCCAGAGCGGGTCGCGGACGTGACGCCGATCGTGACGGCGGCGGCGGCCCGGTTCGACACCGCGGGCAAGGAGCCGCTCCGCGTGCGCGATTGGGTGGAGATGAACAAGAACCTCTTCAGCGCGCTCAAGCTGGAGAAGATCGCGACATTCATCATCCTCTCGATTGCCATCGCGGTCGCGAGCTTCTGCATCGTCTGCACCTTGCTCCTCATGGTGACCGAAAAGGGCAAGGAGATCGCAATCTTGAAGGCGCTCGGGGCCTCCGATGGCGCGATCATGCAGATCTTCATGCTCGAGGGCGTCATCATCGGCGGGATCGGCACCGTGTTCGGCGTCGGCACCGCGTTCGCCGCCTGCTCGGGCCTCGCGCGCTTCGGCGTCCGGCTGGATCCCGAGGTGTATTACATCGACCGGTTGCCGGTGAACGTGAACGGGAGCGACTACGCAATGGTCGCCTTCGCCGCGCTCATCATCTGCACGATTGCCACCCTTTACCCGGCCCGCGCGGCGTCGAAATTATCGCCCGTCGACGGGCTCCGCTACGAGTGAGCCCCATGAGCGAGCCGCTCATCGTCATCGAGAATCTGCAAAAGTCGTTCGTGCACATGGGCAGCAAGCTCGACGTGCTCCGCGGGATCGACCTGATCATCGACCAGGGCGAGGTCGTGGCCATCGTCGGCCCCTCGGGCGCGGGCAAGAGCACGTTGCTCCACTGCATCGGCACCCTGGATCTGCCGACGAGCGGCAAGATCAAGCTCGCGGGCGAGCACCTCGTCGGTTTGCCCGGCGCGCGGCTGGCGGCGATCCGGAATCGCACGATTGGCTTCGTGTTTCAGTTCCACCACCTCCTGCCCGAGTTCAATGCGCTCGAAAACGTGATGATGCCGGGCTTGATCCAGGGCAAATCACGCAAGGAGATGGAGGGGCCGGCGACGGCGCTCTTGACCGAGGTGGGCCTCGCCCATCGCGTCACGCATCGGCCGGGGGAGCTCTCGGGCGGCGAGCAGCAACGCGTGGCGCTGGCCCGCGCGCTCGTGCTTTCGCCGAAGCTTTTGCTCGCGGACGAGCCGACGGGCAACCTCGATACGACGACGTCGAAGACCATGCACGAGCTGTTTTTCGAGATCAACCGCAAGCACGGCACGACGATCGTGGTCGTCACGCACAACCCGACGTTCGCGGAATCGATGCCGCGGATGGTGACGGTGACGGACGGGAAAATCGAGCGTGACGTGCGCCGTGGGCAATCGCCGTTCGAGAAAGAGGAGGCGAAGCGGGGGGCGGAATCTTCGGCGGCGGTGGAGGCGGAGGCGGGGGCCTAACGAAGGCCGAGCCGTTCGGCGATCTTCGTGCTCGATTGTGCTGCGCGCACGGGATTGCTGTACGGAAACGTGATCGAGACGCCGTCCGTCTCGACCGTGCGTGCGCCGTCGTCGCGTACGAGCTGAAGGATCTCGGGATCGTCGAGCCGCGCCGAAAGTGCGGTGATCGCGCCGAGGTCCTTCGCGGCGGGCACGTGTTTCGGGGTCTTGGCGCCGCCGGGCAGGCCCATCACGTACACCAGGGCGGAGGCGGCCATTTTCGCGTCGCGGCCGTGGAACCAGGCGCCCACGTCGCGCGTGTCGAGGTGGCCGCAGCCGGCGTAAAGCACGGCCCAATCGGCGTTCGTCTCGCGCGCGAGCCTCTCGCCGAGCGCGATGAATCGATCGCGGCCTTCGAGCTCGAAGAAGGCGCGCGCATATCCCTCGAAAAACACGAGCCCGGTCTCGGTCTCCGGCAGGTTTTCGAGCTGCGCGACCCGGCCGTCGCTGACCTTGGCGAGCGTCGCGTCCACGTCGGGTCCTATTTTTTTCTGGGTGGGCGCGGATTCGAGCAGCGGATGCGCGACCTTTTTCCCGTCGTGCGGGCCGAGCCGTAGATGCACGACGAACCCCTCGAGCGGCATCGCGCCCCAGGGACCCCCATTCCAGAAGACGGCGCGTGTCGCCTCGCAGGCGCGGGCGAGCCGGCCAAAGCGTTGTTCGCTGGATTCGCTCGCCGGGTTTGCCGAGGGGATCGGGGCTGGGGCGGGTCGCCTGCGGATCGCCGTGACCGTGATCAGCACCATCATGCCGAGGCCGAGGCCGATGCCGAGGGGGAGGAGGCGGTTGGCCGGCGGAAGGCTCGGTCCCGACGGCTCTCGAGGGTCCTGCATCGGAGGAGCTTAGCAAAACCGTGCAGGAATGGAAACGGCCCCCGCCGGATCCGGAGCGCGCCCCGGATCCGGACGGAGACCTATGTCCATTACGGGCAAGTCATCCCGTTGTTGCAATCGTTCGGGCATTCCTGGCAGACGCCGCAGATGATGATCGCGTTGTAGTCCGCGATGCCGTTCACGTGGTTCTGCTCGCAGGTGAGCGTGCACTGCTGGTCACCCGCCGCGCACGTGCCGAGGCAGTTCGACAGCGCGATGCATGTCGGGTTCGCGAGGCAGATCGCGAGGTCGTCCTCGCAGATGCCGCCCGGCGCCGTGGCGCAATCGAAGCAGGCGTTGCAGTTGTTCTTGTTGTCGCAGCTCGCGTTGCAGCCGAACGCGACCGGATCGACGGCGCAGCTCGTCCCGCACTCCTGGCAGAAGAGGCAATCGATGATGTCGATGTATTGATCGACGCCGTTCGGGGATTGCTGGGCGCACGCCGTCTGGCACGCCGCGTCGCAGGGCCCGCTGTTGATGCAGTTGAAGAGGTCGACGCATTCCTGGTTGCCCGCGCACGTCGCGAGCTCGTCCGAGCAGAGCCCGTCGAACGCGCAGTTCTGGCAGGTGTTGCAATCGCCCAGCGTGTCGCAGCCGCCGGCCGGCTGGCAGGCGCCCGCATAACAGGCGACGCTCGGCAGGCAGGCGGTGTCGCACATGCCGCAGTTCGCCTCGTCCGTCTGCGTATTGACGCACTCGGTGCCGCACTTCGTCGTCCCGGCCGCGCACGTCGCGCCGCAGGCGCCGTTCGAGCAGACCTGGCCGGCCGCGCAGGCCACGCCGCACATGCCGCAGTTGCCCGGGTCGAGCTTCGTGTCGACGCAGACGTTGCCGCACTTCGTCGTGCCGGCGCCGCATTGCGTGGCGCACTGGCCGTTCGTGCAGACCTGACCCATGGCGCAGACGTTGCCGCAGGCGCCGCAGTTGCCCGGGTCATTTTTCGTGTCGATGCAGGTGTTCGAGCACTTCGTCGTGCCGCCCACGCAGTTCAGGTTGCATTGACCCGCCGCGCAGACCTGACCGGCGGCGCAGACCTTGCCGCACGCGCCGCAGTTCGCGCCGTCGGTCTCCGTGTCGACGCACTCGGCGCCGCACTTCGTCGTGCCGCCGACGCAGGAGAGCTGGCACATCCCGTTCGAGCAGACCTGGCCATTGGCGCAGGCCGTGCCGCACATACCGCAGTTCAGCGGGTCGAGCGTCACGTCGACGCATTTGCCATTGCAGTTCGTCGTGCCGCCCACGCAGGCGAGGCCACAGGTCCCGTTCGCGCAGACCTGGCCGGCCGCGCAGGCCGTGTCGCACATGCCGCAGTTCGTCGGGTCGATCGTGACGTCGACGCACTTGCCGCCGCAGTTTTGCGTGCCGCCGACGCAGGTCAGGCCACACATGCCGGCCGCGCAGACCTCGCCCGCGTTGCACTTCGTGTCACACGTGCCGCAGTTGTTCGGATCGAAATCCGTGATCGTACACGCGCCGTTGCATTCGGTTTGTCCGGGCGGACACGCGTTGCCGCCGCCCGCGCCGCCCGCGCCGCCCGCGCCGGCCATGCCGCCGGTGCCGCCGCC
>JANMGF010000565.1:0-2717 GCA_031374535.1 Polyangium sp. (in: bacteria) | reverse complement strand
CGTCCGCGCCTTTGCCCACCCAGAACGCCGACGCGCCCGCCCCGACGGATGCCTCGAGGAGCGAGCCCGGCGCGCTTTGCGGGCAATCCGCCCCGATCGCCAGGGCCGAAGGGCATTGCGACGAGCCGACGAGACCCAGGGAAAGGAAAAGCGCCGCCGTCCCGCCTTTGCAGGCGAACTCGAGATCCACCACGAAAAGGTCCGGCGCGAGCCCGAGCGCCTCCCCCACGATCACCGAGCTCGGTTTGACCGCATAAGGGTGACTCTCCGAGCCAATCATCAGGCTCTCGGGGCGAGGCGCGCCCTCCGGAGCGAGCGCGAGCGCCCGATCCCCCGCCTCGATGGACAACGTGACCGTGTCCTCGTCGAGCGCATTCACCGCGCTCCCGTTCCGGCCATTGAGCCGGTAGACCTTCTCCAGCGCGTCGGGCAGGCCCCATTGCTCGGCGAACACCGCGATGTCCACGCGCAGGTTCGGGACGTAATGCCCGTAGCTGACGATGCCGACGGGCTCGTTCATGCCTTCCCCCCGGTTTTGCCCTTGGGCCGCGGGATCTGACAATTCAGCGCGAGCAGCGCGCCGAGGTGCTCGAGCCTATCGACGGGTCGCATCCCCTGATGCATACGCAGCGCGTCGATCCCGAGCTGGAGCGCCTCGGGCTGGAACGCGAGCAGGCGCTCGACGAACTGCAGGGCCCGCGCGTCGAGCTCGGCCGAGGGCCATTGCTGCGAGCAGAGGCCCATGCTGACGGCCTTCTTGGCCGACCAGTTTTGCCCCGACAACGCCCACCACAAGAACGCGCGCTCGCCGATCCGCGGCACCACGAGGCCCGAGGTCGTCAAAGGGAAGATCCCCTTGCGCAGCTGCGCGACCGAGAAGGCCGCCCGCTCCGTGGCGAACAGGAGATCACACGCCGCCGTGAGATCCACCCCTCCGCCCACGGCGACCCCGTCCACGATCGCCATCGTCGGAAAACGGGCGCTGACGATCTCCTTCAAGAGCTCGACGTATTCACGCGTCCCTTCGTACACCTCGGGCGAGCTCGCGCCTTCGGTCCGGGCCGCCTCCAGCGCCCCGAGATCCATTCCAATGGAAAATACGCCGGGCACGCCGCTCCGCAGGATCAGCGCCCGGGGGCGCTTGCGCTCGGGGCCGCCCGCGAGCGCGAGGCGGAACGCCTGGACCATTTCGAGGTTCAGGGCGTTTTTGGCTTCAGGCCGGGTGAGCGTCACGGTCAAGACGCCGTCGTCGCTCGTGGTCGTGGTCAAGAGGGCCATGGGTGGGATCTCAGTAGGCGGTGAGGAGGCCGGCGCCCCAGGTGAGGCCGGCGCCGAACGAGAGCGCGAGGATCCGATCGCCGGGCTTGATCTTGCCCTCGAGGACCGTCTCCGAGAGCAGCAGCGGAATGCTCGCCGAGGTGGTATTGCCGACGCGCTGGATGTTGGAGAGCACCTTTTCCGGCGGTACCTTGAGGACCGAGCCCAGCGTCTTCGAGATGTTCAAATTCGCCTGATGCGGCAGAATCCAGGTCACGTCCTCGATGCCGAGGCCCACCGAAGCGAGGAGCTCGCGGCCGACCTTGGCCATTTCGGAGACGGCGCGCCGAAAAATGAAGGGTCCGTCCATCTCCGCGTACCAGGCGAGCTCCGGGTCGTCCGAGAACAGGCGCCAATCGATGTACGGCTTCACCGACATGTCGAACGTCTTCTGGCGAAGGCGATTGGCGTGTTTGCCATCCGCGTAGACCTTGAGCGCGTCCACGGAGAACCGGAGCCCCTTTCGCTCCGGGTGCTCCTCCGCCGAGACGACGACCGCCGCCGCGCCGTCGCCGAACAGGGGCGTGATGTGGGCGTGTTTCATCGTTTGCCCGAGCCCGTGGGACTGGAGCTCCGCGCAGACGACGAGGACACGCTGGTAAATCCCCGCGGCCAGGAACGCGCGCGCCATGTTCATCGAGTAGAGGAAACCCGAGCACTGGTTGCGCACGTCGTACGCCGGGATCCCCGCCATGCCGAGCTTCGTCTGGATGTAGACGCCGAGCCCCGGAAAGAAAAAATCCGGCGAGAGCGTCGCGGCGATGAGGCAATCGATGTCCTCGATGCCCACCCGCGCGTCCGCGAGCGCCTGCCGGCTCGCCTCCACGCCGAGGTCCGACGGATAGACCCCCGGGAGCGCCCAGCGCCGCTCGACGATCCCCGTGCGTTTCGTGATACCCGCCGGGTCCTCGTTCATCGGCGCCGGCAAATCCTCGTTGCGCACGACGTTCTCGGGCAAGTAATGCCCGATGCCCACGATCGAAGCCGCGATCGATGTCATTGAATCTCCAGCGTTTCGTAGGGGACCGGAGGCCCATGCCCCTCTCCGGCGACCGTCAGATCGGCGGCGGCCGTGAAGATCACCTCCGCCTGCTTCTTCAGCGCCGCGGCAGCGTCGACGGCCGCGAGCGCCCGGGTCTTGCCCGTCGGCAGGGCCGGCGGCGCGATGGGCGGATGAAATTCGACGTGCACCGGACCAGGATACACGCGAAATGCATTTCGTTTGTGGATCGGGAACGTCCCGCGGATGACGACCGGCACGATGGGCAGGCCAAGCTCGGCCGCCAGCATGAAGGGGCCAATCTTGAACGGCTTCAGCTTGCCGTCCTCGCTCCGCGTGCCCTCCGGGAACAACGCGAGCGCCGGAACCCAGCCCACCTTGCGTTTTTCCCGCACCAGCT
>JANMGF010000547.1:0-1703 GCA_031374535.1 Polyangium sp. (in: bacteria) | reverse complement strand
GCCCCCCGACGACCCCCGCCCCCCCCCCCCCCCGCTCACCCCCCGGGGCATCCTGCGACCGCCCTGCCCCGATGGGGTCCCCACCCCGCGCCAGCCGCACGTCGCGGAGGGCGCGGAGGGCCGCATCGAGCTTTCGTCCGGTCGAGGGCTCGAGCACGCGGTGAGTGATCTCGAAGGCTGGGAGTACCTCTGGGTGGTCTTCTGGTTTCACCTGAATGCGGGGGTTCGGGGGCAGAGCTCGGCTCGTCCGAGCGGAGCCCCCGACGTCTACCGCTGGAGACCCAAGGTCTTGCCGCCGCGCAGCGCGGGCAAACGACGCGGCGTGCTCGCCACGCGATCGCCGCACCGGCCCAACCCCATCGGCCTCTCGCTCGTGCGGCTCGTCTCGATCGAGGGCCTCGTGATCCACGTGCGCGACGTGGACATGATCGACGAGAGCCCGGTGCTCGACATCAAGCCCTACATCCCTTACGCCGAGGCGCGCCCCGCCGCGCGCACGGGCTGGATCGAGTCGCTCGCCGCGCCGGACGAGAGCAAAGGCGAGGCCCCGCCCGATCCCGAGCCAGGCTTTGCGGTCGCGTGGAGCGCACGCGCGGCGGAACAAACGCGTTATCTCCTCGAGGAGCACGGCATCGATCTCGTCGCGCCCGTCGAGCGCACGTTGCGCCTCGGCCCGCAGCCGCACCCGTACCGCCGCATCCGCGCCTTGCCCGACGGGACGTCGCGCCTCGCGCACAAGGACTTCCGCATCCGGTTCCAGGTCGAGCGACGTGACGTGACGGTCCTGTCGATCGAGACGGGCTACCGTGAGCGTGAGCTCGCGCTCTCCGAGGATCCGGCCGTCGCCGTGCATCGTGCGTTCGTCGCGCGGTTCGCCGGGTGCTAAACCGGCGCCTCATGCGACCTCGATCGATCCCCGTTCTCCTCGCGATCCCCCTCGCCTCCGCATGCGGCGGCGAGAGCACCACGCAGCCCGCCCCCAAGGCCCCGGAGCCCACGGCATCCGCACACGCGCACGGCGGCGGGCATCACGGGCACGGCGGGCCCCTCGTGCATCGCTTCGAGAAGGCCGAGGACTGGGCCAAGGAGTTCGACGATCCGGCGCGCGACGCGTGGCAAAAGCCGGCCGAGGTCCTCACGTCGATGCGGCTCTCGCCCGGCATGATCGTGGCCGACATCGGCGCGGGCACGGGGTACTTCGAGCCGCACCTCTCGCGCGCCGTCGGGCCGAGCGGCAAGGTGCTCGCCCTCGACCTCGAGGCCGACATGGTGCGGTACCTGCGCGAACGCGCGGCGAAGGAGAAGCTCGACAACGTGGAGGCGCGTCAGGTCGGGCTCGCAGATCCAGGGCTGGGACAAGGCACCGTCGATCGCGTGCTCATCGTGGACACGTGGCATCACATCGACGGACGAAAGGCCTACGCCGCGAAGGTGCGTGAGGGGCTGCGCCCCGGCGGCCTCTTGATCATCGTGGACTTCACGATGGAGGCCACGAAGGGCCCGCCGAAGGAGCACCGGATCACGCCGGAGGCGATGATCGCCGAGCTGAAAGAGGCAGGTTTGTCCGGGGAGGTCGTCCTTGAGACCTTGCCCGAGCAGTACATCGTGGTCGCGAAGAAGCCCTGAGCCCGGGGCGTCGCCCCGGACCCCAGGTGGGGGCTGTCCGCCCCCTCCACCCCGGACCAGGCGCCGCCGGGGCCGCG
>JANMGF010000534.1:0-3044 GCA_031374535.1 Polyangium sp. (in: bacteria) | reverse complement strand
GAGAAGGCGAAGCCGGCGGGAAACGAACAGGCGCAGCGTGAACACTTCCTTGCATATGTCGTTCGCCCGTTGAACCTCGATCACGAAGCGGCCCACCACGTCCGAAGCCTTCAACATACGGCGGGCGAGGGTAGCGCCCGGAGGCGCCTCGCGCGAGCTTTCGCGCGTGTCCCACGAGAGCATCGTTATCGCCTGCGTACTCCTTCCTTCCTCTGCGGCGACGACGGCCGTACGATCACCCCTCCACCCACGAGGAGGAAACCTCACCATGCATGATCGACTTGCTTTTCTTTCGTTACGTCTCTCCCTGTTCGCCGCCCTCGGCCTCTCCGCCGTCGCTTGTAGCTCGAGCGTCGAGAGCGGCAGCGGGGGTTCCGGCGGCTCCGCGGGCTCCGGCGCGAGCTCGAGCACCAGCGGCCAGGGCGGCGCCGGCGGGTCCGGCGGGTCCGGCTGCGAGGGCGCGACGCCCATTCTGTTCGCCGACGGCACGAACAGCGGCTACGTGCGGTGTGACGACGGCACGATCCACCGCGAGGCGGCCGTCGCGTGTGATCCGACCATCGGCGCGGCCGCCTGCGAGGGCACCGAGCCGTCGAAGTCGTGCACGACCGACGCCGATTGCACGGCCCAGCCGCACGGCAAATGTCTCCACCACGACGTGAGCTTCGACAACCCGGAGCCCTCCTGCGGCTGCGCGTACTCGTGCGCGAACGACGCCGACTGCGGCGCCGATGCCGTCTGCGTCTGTCCGGGCGTCGTCGAGAATGGCGTCGCCTGGCCCCGCTGCTCCTCGCAGGCGAAATGCAACACCGACGCCGATTGCCCGAGCGGCGAGTGTGGCATCACCTCGTTCAACGACGGATGTTTCCAGCAGATCGGCCTCGCGTGCCGCTCGGACGTGGACACCTGCCGCGTCGACGCCGATTGCATGGCGGGCTTCTCTTGCGCGACGATCCCCTTCAGCCAGAGCCCGAACCCCGGCACGTTCAACTGCGAGACGCAAAACTGCGCGATCGGCCGCCCCTTGCTCGTCGCCGGTGAGGCCCGCACCGCGCCTTCCGCGCCCCGCGCCGACTGGATCCTCGCTTCGATCACCCCCGACACGGCGTCGCTCGACCCCGCCGTCCGGAGCGCCCTCGCCGAGGCCTGGAGCGAGATCGCCGCGCTCGAACACGCGTCCGTCGCGAGTTTTGCGCGTGCCACCTTGCAGCTCATGTCCCTCGGCGCGCCGCCCGAGCTCCTTCACGCGGCTCAACGCGCCGCGGCCGACGAGGTCGAGCATGCCCGCGTCGGTTATGCCCTCGCGAGCCGTTACGCCGATCGCCCGATCGGCCCCTCGAAGCTCGATCTCGCGGGCATGCCCCTCGAGACGGACCCCCGCGCCGTGCTCGGTTCGCTCATCGAGGAGGCTTGCGTCGGCGAGACGATCGGCGCTGCCGAGGCGCTCGCGCTCGCGGGTCTCGTGCAGGATCCCGTGCTGCGTGAGGTCCACGCGCGTATCGCCGAGGACGAGCAGAGGCACGCCGAGCTTGCCTGGAAAACCCTGCGATTCCTCCTCGCCGGCGCTGACGAGGACACCCGCCGCTTCGCGCGCGCCACGTTCGATCGGGCGATCGAGGCCGCGTCCGCCGATCCTTCGCTTCGCCGGTCCGTCGTGGCCGAGGAGGTGGGTCTTTTGTCCTCCAAGCAGATCGGCGCGCTCCGGCGCCAGGCTTTGCGTGACGTAGTGCGTCCCTGCGCAGACGCTCTCCTCCGCCCCGCCGCGGCGCCGAGCGTCCCGGCGAACCTCTCCGCTTGACCTCCTGACCCGCGCGGCTCGGTTGTTGGTGCTCAAACCATCGAGCCGCGCGTTTCTCCTCTTGACAAAAGCGGGAAAAATCCGTTCTGCTCGTGACCGCTCCCATGTTTCGCCGTGCCCGCGCCACGATGGCCCTCGGTATCCTCGCGCTTCTTGGGACCGCGCTCGTCACCCTGTCGCTGGGATCGCGCTCCCAGGCGGGGCCGCCTGCGCCCATTTCTTTGGCCGCCGTGCAGGTCGAGGCGCCGTTGCCTGCGCCGTTGCCTGCGCCGTTCCCTGCGCCTGCGCCTGCGCCTGCGCTGGCCGCTCCCCCGCCCTCGGGCGAACGCGCCGACGCCCATTTCGATCGTTCCTGGCGCGCGCCGCTCGCCGGCGGTCTCTTGATGTTCCCGCCCTCGTTCCACTCGGACGACGGCGCGTACGACCTCGTCCTGCACCTCAACGGCAACACCGACCTCGTCGAGCAGAATTTCGGATTCGCGGGCGTCAACGCGGTCGTCGCGATCTTGAACCTCGGCGTCGGCTCGGGCCTCTACGAGGATCGTTTCGCTGATCCCGCGGGGCTCCGGCTCATCCTTTCACGCGCGCAGGACGTCATGGTCGCGCGCGGCTTGAAGAATGCGCACCTCCGGCGGATCGGCCTCTCGAGCTGGAGCTCGGGATACGGCGGCATCATCAAGATCCTCCTGCACGACGAGTTCTTCGATCGTATCGACGCCATCGTCCTCGTCGATTCGATTCATTGTGGATACGACCCCCACACGAAGGTGCTGAAGCGAGATCAGATCGAGCCCATCCGCCGCTATGCGAAGAAGGCCGTGGAGGGGAAGGCGCTGCTCACGATCGTGCACTCCGAGATCGAGACGTACGGCTACCACAACGCGCACCGCACCACGGATTTCGTGCTGCAATCGGTGGGCCTCTCGCGCACGCCCACGTCCGTCGCGCAGCCTTTGCCGAAGGTCCCGGCGATGCATCACGTCGTCCCGAATGCGTTCATGAAACCGCTCGAGCCGCTCACCGAGGCGCACGGCGAGGATCTGCACGTGCGAGGGTATGGCGGCACGGGTCCGTACACGCACATGCTGCACCTCATCCAGTTCTCGACGACCGCGCTGCCGGATCTCGTCGCATACTGGGGACGCGGGAACAAGAGATAGGAATCATCGCGTCCGAAGGGCTGGGCGGATTCGGAATTGTGGCGCATCCGGATTCGCCGAAATCCGAGCTGCGATGGCGCGACTGG
>JANMGF010000505.1:0-3199 GCA_031374535.1 Polyangium sp. (in: bacteria) | reverse complement strand
CCGTTCCGCGCCGCGCTCGGCGAAACGAGGAGGACCGTGACGCCTGCCGCCGCAAAGGCCGTGGCCGCGCCGAAACCCAGGTTGGCGAGAGATGCATAGGTCTTTGCCTGCTCGTACGCCTCGAACCCCTCCGGCGTACATCGCTGCTGGATACACGCGCTTTCGAGCGCGGCGCGTCGATCGAGCGTGAGACCTCCCGCCACCACGCCGGTCACGAGCGCGAGCGCGCCCATCGAGAACAGGCCGCTCGCCGCGACGATGCTCCACGTCGGCCTCGAAGGTTCGGGCGACGCAGGCTCCAGCGTTCGCTCCACGCCTTTCGCGAAGAGGCCGAGGCGCAACACGATCGACACGCTCCGGCCCTCGGGCAATTCCACGTCGCGGCTCGTCCGCGCGCCGCTCCGCGACAGGGCTTCCACGTCGTGGGGGCCTGGATCGAGCTCGCGCGGCTCCGACATCGGCCATACCTCGCCGTCCACGAAAAGCGTCACCTCGGCGGGCGGCGGGCCACGCACCTCGATCGCGAGCGTGGGAATCCGCAGGCGCACGGGGCCAAGCTCCGCGGTCGCCGCTTGCGGCGCGCGGAGCAACGACTCCGACGGGGTCTCCGGCAAGGTCTCGGCGAGCACCCGCTCATAAAGCGCGCGCGCCTCGATCAGCTTGCCCCGTTTGTCCTGGCAACGCGCCATGTAAAGCACGAGCTGCGGCGTGTGGAACTTCTCGTCGGCGTCGCGGAAGAGCGGGTAAGCCTCGCCGTACTGGCCTGCGCGGTAAGCTTGCATTGCGCTGCGGCCTTTTTCGAGGGCCACCGCGCGTTGCGCCTCGCGTTCCTCGTCCGGGGAGAGCCCCGGCGGAAGCGGCGCGGCGGGTTCGCTCATGTTCGGGCCGATCGGCGTGAAGGGCGTGATTGGCGTGAACGGCGCTTCGGTTTTCGGCGGATCGTCTGCCTGCGAGGACACCGAGAGGGTCAGCGTCGCCGCCAGGGTGGCCCGGGCGAGAAGGACCCGACGGCGCTCGATCATCGGGGGGGCTGGGGCGCGGCCGGCTTCGACAGGCCGAGGAGATCGTCGTCTTCGTTCGCCGTCTCGGCCGGCGATTTCCCATCCACGGGTTTCCCGTCCGCGCCGAGCTTCATGCCCGTGGGTTTGGCAGGACCAACGAGTTTGTCACTCCGGGTCGGCGTCTCCGGGGGCAAACGTTTGGCCAGGGGCGCCTCGGGCTCGGCGAGCGGCTGGGGCAGGGTTTTCGGCGCGACGTCGGGCACGGGCGGGGGCACCTCGGGCTCGGTCACGGGTGGCGGCAGGGGCAATGTCGGGCTTCCCGGGCCGTCCACGCGCGCCTCCTGCGTTTGCTGCGCGGTCGGGCCGACGAACACCCACCCGAGGGCGCCGAGCGCGAGCGCACCGAGCCCTGCGGCCGCGGCGAACCTCCTCTGCCGCCCTTTCCGCGTTGTCCCTTCGTCCTCGTGCGTCCGACCCGACGGCGAGAGCGTGAGGGGCCCTGACCCTTCCGGGGCGGCCATCGTCTCGGCGAGGGCGATCGGCGAGCTTTTCCCGGCGGCGCGGGACGACGGGATCGAGGCCTCCGCGGTCGCTTCGAGCGCGGGATTCGTGCAACACGCGGCGCCCGCGGCGTCTTTCGTCTCGACGGGTGGACGCGTGGCCAGCACCTCGAGCGCATCGAAGAGCTCGCGTGAGTTCTGGAAACGTTGCGCGGGATCACGGGCGAGGGCGCGCTCGAAGAACTGGTCCACCTCGGGGCCGAGCTCCGGCACGAGGCTCGAGGGTTTCGGGATGGGATCGGTGCAGATCGCCACGAGCACCGCGCCGACCTCGTCCTCGATGAACGGCGTCCGTCCCGTCAGCGCCTGGTAGAGGATCACGCCGAGCGACCAGAGATCACTCCGGTGATCGACCTCTTTCGATTTGCGGATCTGCTCGGGGCTCATGTAGAGCGGCGACCCGACGAGGTGCCCCGAGCGCGTGACGTCGCCCGATTGCGGCGTCCCTGGCTGCACCGCTTTGGCGATGCCGAAGTCGAGCAGCTTCACGACCTCGTCGTCGTCTTGCCGGGCGAGGAAGACGTTTCCGGGCTTGAGATCACGATGAACGAGGCCAAGCTCGTGCGCGCGGCGCAAGGCTTTGCAGATCGGCTGCGTGATCCGCGTGGCTTCCGCGACGCTCAGCTT
Organism: Polyangium sp. (in: bacteria); assembly: GCA_031374535.1. Lineage (GTDB taxonomy): Bacteria > Myxococcota_A > Polyangia > Polyangiales > Polyangiaceae > Polyangium. Next base: position 1,011 of record JANMGF010000505.1, on the reverse strand, counting down.
GCCGCGTTTGTCGAGGCGCGCCGCGAGGTCTTCGCCGCGGAGCAGCTCCATCACGATGTACGGTGTTTCGCCCTCGACGCCGTAGTCGTGCACCTCGACGACGTGGGCGCTCTGGATCTGCGCCGACGCGCGCGCCTCGCGTTCGAAGCGGGCGCGCGCGGTCTCGGAGGCGGCGAGCGCTGGCTCCATGAACTTCACGGCGACGTGCCTGTCGAGCTTGAGGTGGTGCGCGACCCACACCGCGCCCATGCCGCCCCGTGCGAGCGGGCGCTCGAGGCGGATCTTTCCGGCAATGAGCTGTCCCTCGGCGATGACGGTCACGATGAGGATCAGGATACCACGAGATTGGCTCCTGGATCGTGTGCGTCGCGAGGTTCGAGGTGGGAAGGGAACGAGGGTGGGGACGAACGGCGGGCTCGAGGCTTCAGGAGCTCTCGTTCGAGGACTTCGCGGGCGGGAGCTCGCCTTCTTCGCGCAGCTTCTCGACGGTGCGGCCCTGGAGTTTCTCGCCGATCCATGCGCCGCCCATGGCCATCAGGATGCCGATGGCGAACGTCGTGGTGAGGCCGAGGAGCACGCCGTCCATCGGTCGCTCGTACTCGATGTGCCAGATGATGGTGGTCATCGCGTTCGGCAAGATGGCCATGAACGTCGCGAGGGCGGGCTCTTTGACCGTCTCGCCGGGGCTGAAGATGCCGATGAGGATGCCGCCGACGAAGTACGAGACGAGCGCCACGATCCCGGCGACGATGAGGCGGCCGGTATCGGGGCCGGAGCTCGCGATGATCGAAGCCGAGACTCCGCCAGCGAGCAGGAGGCGCATCACGAAGTGCAACGTCATGATGACGCCGCCGCCGATGATGACCCATTTGTAGGACAGCTCTTTGCGTTTGCTCATGCGATTCCCGGGGCGTGGAGGGGGTGCGTCGGGGCGGCATCATGAGGCCACGGGGCCGGGGGTGTCAACCGGGTGCGTCCGGCGTTGCCGTGTCACCTGGCGAGGCGGGGGGC
>JANMGF010000467.1:0-3950 GCA_031374535.1 Polyangium sp. (in: bacteria) | reverse complement strand
CGCGGCGGCCGAGTCGAACCGCATCGAGACGAGGGACGTCGGCACCCTGGCGCCCAGCGCGATCGAGTTGGCCCCCGAAACCAATGCGTTCGCGATCGCCGTGGACGCGCAATGGATTTTCTGGAGCGACAAGCTCGACAGCGGCTCCGAAACCATCAGGCGTATGGACAAGAAGGGCGAGAATCCCACGACGTATGACCGCCCTGCCTACGCTGAGCGAATGGTCATCGACAGCGTCTACACCTTCTGGATGGGCGAGAACCGGATCGGGCGCTTCGAGACGAAAGACCCGACGAACTCGCAGGTCACCTTGGAAGCGGACAAGCCGGGAGGCCTCGCCGTGGATGGGATGAACGTCTACTTCACGGCGGCAGGGCAATCGGAGGTGATGAGCGCCGATCAGATGTCCTTTCCCCTTTCCTCCAGCATCGCAAAAGGGCAGTCGTACCCGCAGGGGATCGTCGTCGAGGATGATTTTCTTTTCTGGGTGAACTCCGGGGACAACACGATCGTTCGTTTCTCGAACAAATAAACGGCCAGCCGAGGAAACTTTCGGGGGGCTCGCGCATGGACACACGGAGTCCCAACCTTTTGCTCCCCACGGTGATGCCATGCGTTCCTTGCGAGTGATTTTTTCCGCTTCCATGATGGTGTTTGGCCTCGGCACGGCGTCGATGCTGGGGTGCGCGACCGCGGACCGGGGCAGGGCCTCGGGCGCCGGCGGCGAGGGCGGCCAGGGCGGCGGCGGGGGCTCCGGGGCCGCCGGCGGGCAGGGTGGGAGCGGCGGCATCAGCTTCGGCGACGCCGGCATCCCGACCGAAGGCGAGATCTACGTGAACAGCCTCGACAAGCTTTACAAGTTCGAGCCGATCACGAAGGTCCTCACCGAGATCGGCGTCTTCGATTGCGTCGTTTCGGACCCGAGCGGGACCGCGGACTCCGGAATGCACGACATCGCCGTCGACAAGGACGACGCGCTTTACGGGGTCGCCAAGCTCGGCCCGCAGGAGGCAGGCTCGATCGTGTCCACGCAGGTCATCGTGTCGGTCAACAAGGCGACGGGCCAATGCCAGAAGGTGTTTGCCCTTCCGGGGGATCTCGTCGACCCCCAAGGCGGCCTGGAGATCCGCGGCCTGAGCTTCGTCCCCGCAGACGCGATCCAGCCGGGCAAGGAGACGCTCGTGGCGCTGGAGATCTACGGCCGCTACATCTCGATCGACCTCGAAGCCAAGACGGCAAAACTCGTGGGCAACCTGAACGGCAGCGGCCCGGCGACGTGGTCGACGAAGGGCGCCGATATCGTCTCGCTCATCCTCGACAAGACGTACGTGACGGCCAAACTCCAGAACGCCACCGACAACCTGGCCGTGATGGATCCGAAGACCGGCGCCATTACCACCAATCTCGGCGAGACGCCCATCGTCACCATCGGTGGGCTCGCCTATTGGGGCGGGACGCTGTATGGCTTCACGGTGGATGGAGGCGTGTATGCCCTCGACCCGCTGACCGGAGCGACCACGGGGATCGCCATCGCGGGGGCTCCTCCGGGCATCCAGTACCACGGCGCCGGGGTGACCACGGCGGCGCCCATCGAGCTGCCCAAGTGAGCGCTCACGGGGCACGGCGCATGGGAACGGCGGCTTGAGCGCGGCTTCGTCGAACGAGTTGCTGCACCGCGGCAAGATGGACTGTGCTTCCGGGCCCGATCGCCGTACAACTGGCTGAGCTGCCGTTCGACCGGCCGACTTTGCCGGCTCGCCGCCTCTCGAGGGACACCCGACCGTGAAGCACCAAGCGCTCCCGCCCCGCCAGGGCCTCTACGACCCACGCAACGAGCACGACGCGTGTGGACTCGGCTTCATAGCGCACATCAAGGACAAGAAGAGCCACGCCATCGTCACGCAGGGGCTCCAGATCCTGAAGAACCTGACCCACCGCGGCGCGACCGGCGCCGATCCCCTGCAAGGCGACGGCGCCGGCATCCTCCTCCAGATCCCCCACGCCTTCTTCGTGCGCGCGTGTGGCCAGATCGGCATCACGCTCCCGGAGCCTGGCGAGTACGGCGTCGGCATGATGTTCCTCCCCAGAGACCCCGGCGCGCGCGCCGCCTGCGAGCACGAGGTCACGCGCGCCGTCGTCGCCGAAGGACAAGAGGTCCTCGGGTGGCGCGACGTGCCCGTGAACAGCAGCGGCCTCGGCGAAGGCGTGAAGGCCAGCGAGCCCGTCATCCGGCAGATCCTCGTCGCGCGAGGCCTCTCCACGCCGGACATCGAGGCCTTCGAACGCAAGCTTTACGTCATCCGCAAGCGCGCAGGGCACGCCATCCGCGCCCTCGGCCTCTCCCGCGTCGGCCAGTTTTACGTCCCGTCCTTTTCAGCACGGACGATCGTGTACAAGGGGATGCTGCTCGCGCACCAGGTCGGCGAGTACTACGTCGACCTGCTCGACGAATCCGTCGAGTCCGCGCTCGCGATGGTGCACCAGCGCTTCTCGACGAACACGTTTCCCACCTGGGATCTGGCGCACCCGTTCCGCCTCGTCGCGCACAACGGCGAGATCAACACGCTGCGCGGCAACGTGAACTGGATCCGCGCGCGGCAGCAGAACATCGCCTCGAAGCTCCTCGGCGACGGCCTCCAGAAGATCTGGCCCCTCATCTACGACGGCCAGTCCGACTCGGCCTCCTTCGACAACGCCCTCGAGCTGCTCTACTTCGGCGGCTATTCGCTGGCGCACGCGATGATGCTGATGATCCCCGAGGCGTGGTCGCACAACTCGCTGATGGACCCGCGGCGCCACGCCTTCTACGAGTACCACGCGGCGCTCATGGAGCCCTGGGACGGCCCCGCGGCCATGACGTTCACCGACGGCCGGCAGATCGGCGCCACCCTCGACCGGAACGGCCTGCGCCCCGCGCGGTACGTGCTCACCGACGACGACCACGTGATCCTCGCCTCCGAGGCGGGCGTGCTCGACATCCCCGAGCGCAAGATCATCAAGAAATGGCGCCTCCAGCCTGGAAAGATGTTGCTCATCGATCTCGTCGAGAAACGCATCATCGACGACGAGGAGCTGAAGACGAAGCTCGCGAAACACAGGCCCTACCAGAAGTGGCTCGACCGCACGCAGCTCCGCCTCGCCGACATCCCGATGCCGGACTACGTGCCCGTGCCCGACAGCAGCAAGCTGCTCGATCGGCAGCAGGCCTTCGGGTACACGCAGGAGGATTTGCGGCTCGTGATGGCGCCGATGGCGGCGAGCGGAGAAGAGGCCACGGGCTCGATGGGGGACGACACGCCGCTCGCGGTGCTGTCCGACCGGCCGAAGCCGCTCTACGCGTATTTCCGGCAGCTCTTCGCGCAGGTGACGAACCCGCCGATCGACCCGATCCGCGAAGAGACGGTGTTGTCTTTGGTGTCGTTCATCGGCCCTCGGCCCAACATCCTCGCGCTCGACGAGAGCGGGCCCAACATGCGGCTCGAGGTCCATCAGCCCATTCTCACGTTCGAGGACATGGAGAAGCTCCACCGCGCCGAGGAGCTCACGAAAGGCTACTTCCGCTCGGTGGTCCTCTCGATCTGTTACCCCGCCTCGTGGGGCGCGGACGGGATGGAGGCGGGGCTCGCGAAGCTCTGCGCCGACGCCGAGGACGTCGTGCGCGCGGGCGGCGTGAACATTCTCATCCTGTCGGACCGGGACATCGGCAAGGATCACATCGCGATCCCGGCGCTGCTCGCGGTGAGTGACGTCCACCAGCACCTCGTGCGCGCGGGCTTGCGGACGAAGACGGGGCTCGTCGTCGAGACGGGTTCGGCGCGCGAGGTCCACCACTTCGCGCTGCTCGCGAGTTACGGCGCGGAGGCGATTCACCCGAACCTCGCCTTTGCGACGCTGGCGACGCTCGGGGATCTGCTCCCGCCTGGCATGTCCCACCACGAGGTCTGCGCGCG
>JANMGF010000437.1:0-3576 GCA_031374535.1 Polyangium sp. (in: bacteria) | reverse complement strand
ACGACGATCTCCTCGGCCGCGATCCCCTCGGGAATGCCGAGCAAGATGCCGCGACGGATCTCTTCTTCGAGGAGCTTGCGCGCCCGCTCGTCGAACTTCGCCGGATGCGTGAGCCAGTACCGGAGGTAGACGTCTTGCCCCGGGCGGTTGATCGCGCGCGAGAGCAGGTACGCGTAGGCGCGCACGAGGATCCGGACGCGCGCCTCGTCGAGGAGGAAGTCCCGGCGACGCTCGCGATCGCGGAGCTGCGGCGATTGATCGAGGCTCATCACGCGCTCGGGCAAGCTCTTCAGCTCCCCCACGACCGCGCTCGGCGAGTCGGTCATCGCCTCACGCGCCGCGTGGCTGCCTCGCACGATCCGCAGGAGGTTCGGGAAACGCGCGTCGCCCGCCGCAGCGCGCTCCACCTCGGCCCAGAGCCGCTCGTGATCCTCGACCAGCAAATACGTCGGGTTCTCCGCCGATTTCGCGGCCGGCGTGCCCCCGCTGCCGAGCCGCAAGAGCGCGCGATATCCCTTCTGGTAGAGCGCCGCGACCGTCGACGTCGTCCCGAAATCGATGCCCACCGCCGAGAGGCGCTGGAACGACTTCAAGAGCGGACGCGGATCCCGCAGGCGCACCGGCAACGCCGCGTGCCACGTGCACACGCCCGTGTGTTCGCCGAACGAGAGCGCGTGCTCGACCGTCAGATCGAGCGGCACGTCCTTGCCCTCCTCGGGGATCGGCAAGAGGTCCTTGTGCGACGAATCGAGCACCAGCTCGGTGTACGTGCGCCGCCCGCCTGCCCGCCGCGTCGCGTCCTCGACCACCACCGCAGGCACGTCGTCGTCGCGCAAAAAGCGGTGGAAGACGTGCGCCGGCTTCGTGTCGATCGCAAACGGCTCGCCCTCGAGCTTGGCCCAGTCCGCGAACAGCCGAAGGCGCCATTTGCCCGTGCCGACCCACAACCCTTCCTCGGGGTTTTGTAGATCGAAGAGACGCCGCTCCGGCGCGTCCACGAGCACCGAGTCCGTCGACTCGAGCAGATCCAGCCCCGAGAGCAGCGGCCCGTAGCCAGGGATGCCCACGAAGAGCACCCGCGCGAGCGAAAGCTTGCGACCACCGGCGAGCGAGCTTCCGGGCGACAAGATCAACCCGAGCGAGCAACGTTTGCCCGCGTGCGGCGCGACGAGCGCGAGAGGCACGACGAGCTCGATCGAGAACGGCGTGAGCGGTCCGGCCTCCACGCCCCGAGGCCCGAGCGTCGCGGAGGCCGTGCTGCCCACGCGCGCGCCGTCGATCTCGAGCGCCGCGAAGAACGGCCCCTCGGTGAGGCCCGAGGCCCGGACGTGGAGCTCGGCGCTCGGGATCCAGCCTTCGAAGAGCGGCAACGCCTGGTCCCAGGCCGCTGTCACCGGGCGCGGCGGGCGTATCTCCATCCGTACGCCGTTCGGCAGGCCGCGCTGGACCACCGTGGAAATCAGGTCGATACGGACGCGGGGCGAAGGAGGGGCGCGCGGCGGCGCGGGGGTTTGCGTAGCGGTGTCGTTCATGGTCGGCCCGGGCGCGCGACTCTACCACCACCTCCCCGCGCCGCGATACCTCTGCCCGACGGCTAACGACGCGGCGCAGGCGGCGCCGATTGCACGCCGCTGCCGCCCCGCGAGGCCGGCGGCGCCGATTGCATTCGTGCTCCCTCCGACGCCGCGGGCCGACGCGCCGGCGTCTCCACCTCCACCTGCGGCTGCGCACGGCCACGCGGCGCCACCTGCACCGGCGGCGCCACCTGCACGGGCGGTCGCGTCTCGTACGCCGGCGCGCGATACCCCGGGACCGCCCGATACCCCGGCGCAGGATAATATTCTGGACTCGTGCGGTACGTCGGATACGCCGGGTACCGCGCGACCGGCGGCGCCACCTGTACCGGCATCGATCGCCGGTACTGGTAGAGATCCCGGGGCTCGTCCTGGAAAATCACCCAGCCGGCGCTCGTCGGATAATACCAGGACGAACCGACGAGATAGGCGTTCGTCCCGTTCCAGTACATGCTGGGATAATCGTAAATCCCGTACGGAACGGCGTCCGCTTGCATGACCGTGTACCCGTACACCGCGTTGTATCCGTAGGGGACCGTGGCCCTCGCCCCGATCACCGCCCCGCCGCAGCCCGCCACGAACGCGAGGGCCAGCGAGAGCGCCGCGAGGCGCATGCACAGGCCGAGATGCACGTGTTTCCCCATCGCCGCCCACCTGCTTCGTATTTGCACAACCAACCTCGCTACCGTCCCCACCGGCAAGCGTGGTGCCAGTCGATTCACGACGGCGCTCCGGTCTCTCCCGAGAGTTTGGGCCGCATCTCGTCGAGCCAAGCCCGCGCGGCCGCCTCGTTCGGCGAGTGCTTCACGAGCCGGTTCTTGCTCCCCCGCAGCGCGCTCGCCCGCTCCATCGCAGGCGCGAGGATACAGGAATTGACCCTCGCGCGCCCCCGGAGTACCCCTCCATCATGAAGCTTCGTGCACCTCTCCTCCTTGTATTCGCCTGCGCCTCGCTCGCCCCCGCGTCTGCCGCCGCGCAACAACTCCGCTTCGCCGCCACGGTGCCCGGCGGAATCGTCGGTACGGGCAACACGCTTGGCCTGAGCAAGGCCACCAATGTGAACGGCCCCGGCGATCGCGACTCGATCGGCACGTTCATCTCCCTCGGGAACACGGTCGACGAGCCCCCCGCGGACGCGGCGAACCCCTGGCCGATGGGCACCACCGCGGACTGGAAGCTCAATGGTTCGAGCGCCGTGCTTTCGCTCCCCGAGGCCGAGGTGCTTTATGCCGAGCTGCTTTGGGGCGGCAGTTATCAATATGGGGGCGAGGACGTCACGGCGCTCCTCGACACCGCCGTCACCCTCGCGGCGAACGGCTCGACCATGATGGTCAGCCCCGAGCCCGCGACGGCGCTCACGATGAACGAGGTCGCGCAATCCGGCTTCCAGGTCCGTTATTACATGCGCTCGGCGGACGTGACGGATTTCGTCAAACAAGCCGGCAAGGGCACCTATGAGGTCTCGGGCGTCCCGGCCACGCAGGCGAGCTCCGTCAACAACTTGAATGCCGCGGGCTGGACGCTGGTCGTGGCCTACCGCGACGAGGGCGTCCCCACGCGGAACCTGAGCATTTTCGTGGGCGGATCGTTCGTCGACGAGAACACGACCCAGGATTACACGGTGAGCGGCTTCTGCGCGCCGCCCGCGGGCGTCGTCGAGGGCAGCGTCATCGTGAGCACGATCGAGGGAGACGCGAATTTCGTCGGTGATCAGCTCCGGATCGCCCCCACGGCGGCCGGGCCTTTCGTGAATCTTTCGGGGCCGAACAATCCCTCCGACAACTTCTTTTGCTCGCAGATCAACGACGGCGACGGCAACGTCGACACGCTGGGCACCTTCGGCGAACTTCAGCGATTCCCAGTTGGGCCTGATCGGGAGCGTCTTCAGTTGGATCTACTCCATTTGCATGCCGATTGCGGGACGATTGTCCGATCGCTTCCGGCGCGATCGCATGATTGTGTTGAGCATGGCACTGTGGAGCGTCGCCACGCTCGGTTGCGG
>JANMGF010000430.1:0-4262 GCA_031374535.1 Polyangium sp. (in: bacteria) | reverse complement strand
CGAGGCGCTCGGCCTCGTCCCGGGCTCCGATCCGCTGCACGTCAAGCCGAACGACGTGCCACGTCAGCCGCAGGCGCAGCGCGTCTACGTCGAGGATCCCTCCACGCCCGCGCCCGGCGCCGACGCGTTCCGCTGGTTCTTCTACGCGTCCTCGCCCCCGTGGACGAACACGCGCCACTCTCTCACGAACGTGCGCGCGACGCAAAAGGAGTACGCGGTCAAGCTCCGCAACGTCTGGTCGTTCTTCGCCATCTACGCAAATATCGACGGCTTCGATCCGGCCCGGGGAAACCCGGACGCGCGGGGCGTCTCGCCGGTGGATCTCGCGAAAAGCGAAGGCTACCGGCCCGCGCGGGATCGCGGCCTGCTCGATCGGTGGCTCCTCTCCGAGCTCGCCCTCACGACACGCGAGGTGACCCAGCACCTCGACGGATACCGCCTGTACGAGGCGGCGCAGCGGCTCGTCGACTTCGTGGACGCGCTCTCGAACTGGTACGTGCGGAGGAGCCGCGCGCGGTTCTGGTCGCCCGCGGAGGCCGTCTCGGCCGAGGCCACGCAGGACAAACACGACGCGTATTTCACGCTGTACGAGGCGCTCGTCACCGTCGCGCGCCTCACCGCGCCGTTCACGCCTTTCTTCGCCGAGGAGCTCTACCAGACCCTCGTCCGCGCTCCCTGGCCCTCGTCACAACCCGAGAGCGTGCACCTCTCGCGTTACCCCGAGCCCGACCTCGCCGCGATCGACGAGGGCCTCGCCGCGGAGATGCGCGCCGTACGCGAGCTCGTGAGCCTCGGCCTCCAGGTCCGCACGTTGAACAAGCTGAAGGTCCGTCAGCCCCTCGCGCGCGCCGACGTCGTCGTCTCGAACCAGGCCCTCCGCCGCGGGCTCGCGGAGCACGTGGCGCTGATCGCGGAGGAGCTCAACGTCAAGGAAGTACGTTTCCTCGAACCGGGCCAGGAGGGTGAGGCGGTTCGTTATGTGCTCAAACCGAACTTCCGCGCCCTCGGACCGAAGCTCGGCAAGAAGGTGCAGCTCGCCAAGCAGGTCCTCGCCAAGGCGGACGCAGCATCGCTCCGGACCGAGCTCGTCACGCGCGGCGCGGTCGAGATCGAGATCGACGGCGAGCGCGTCTCGCTCGGGCCGGAGGAGATCGACGTCGTCGTCGAGGCCGGCAAGGACTTCGCCGCGGCAGGGGGCAAGGCGGGCGTCGTCGTGATCCACACCGCGCTGACGGACGCGCTGCGCGACGAGGGACTCGCCCGCGAGATCCTCTCGCGCGTGCAGGCCCTGCGCAAGGACCTGAACCTCGGCTTCACCGACCGCATCACGCTCGTCGTCGAGGGCAGCGAGCGGGTCCTGCGCGTCACGCGCGCGGCCCAGGACGACATCGCCCGCGAGGCCCTCGTCCAATCGTTCGAGATCGGAGCATCGACCTCCAGCGGCGAGCGACGCGAGGCCAACGTCGACGGCGAGCCGCTCGTCCTGACGATCACCCGAGCGAGCTGAACGAAAAGAACCCCACGAAGCGCCGTCGCCTCGTGGGGTCCTGCCGGAGGACCCTTCCGGCTCAGCGGATCGTCACGCCTTCGTTTCGGGCAAGTAACGCGTCCGGTTTCGCTCGAACTCCTCCTGCGCCTCGGCGAAGTCGTCGCTGCGCCCGATGTCGAGCCACTGGCCGCGGAAGGGATGGGTCTGGATGGGTACGCGCGCCGCGAGCATCGCGTGCATGAGCTGATCGAAGCCGAACGGCACACCGGGCGGCACGAAACGCACGAGCGCCTCCTTGCTCATCGCGTAGATGCCCATGCTCACCCAGAACGAGTACGTCGGTTTTTCCCGGAACCCGGTGACGCCACCTAGCGCGTCGAGCTCGAGCACGCCGAGATCGATCTTCGTGGCCCGTTCGAACACGCAGACCGTGAGCCCCGCGTTTGCCTCGGTGCTCGCCCGGTAGAGCCCGGCGAAGTCGAGGTCGCTGAGGATGTCGCCGTTCATCACGAGAAATCGCTCGGGGAGCTCGTCGGCGATCGCGCGGATCGGTCCGATCGTCCCGAGCGGCTCCTCCTCGCGCCGGTAGGAGAGCGGGACGCCGTACCGCGCGCCGTCGCCGAGCACGGCCTCGATCAAGGCGGCCTGGTGCCCCGTGCACAAGGTCACGTCGGAGACGCCGGCAAACGCGAGCTGGCGGAGGAGGATCTCGACGATGGTCTGATCGCCGATCGGCATGAGCGGCTTCGGGATGAGCGCCGTGTAAGGCTTGAGGCGGCTGCCCTTGCCGCCCGCGAGGACGATGGCCTTCATCGGCCGCGAACGTACCACGCGCGCCGGATCACTGACGCGGAGGCGCGACCTCGCCCGACGGATCGGCCGTGAGACATCCCTCGTCGAGGCCGAGCTGACAGGCCTTCGTGAAGAGCGCCGTCGCTCGGCTCGCGTCCTTGCGCACGCCGAGCCCGCGATCGTAGAGGCGACCGAGCTCGAGGCATGCCTCGGCGTTTCCGCGCTCGCAGACGCGGGTGAACAGCGTGGCCGCGAAGACCGGATCGATCCCCACGCCGCGCCCCTCGAGGTACGCCTTGCCCGCGGCGACGCAGCCCCGGTTCGCGCCCGCGTCGCACGCCTTGCGGTAGAGCGTGGCCTCCTCGGTCGGATCGTCGTTCAACGTGCCGTCGTGGTAGAGGTCGCCGAGCTTGATGCAGCCACGCGCGCTGCCGCTCGTGCAGGCGCCGCGGAAGAGCTCGATCGCCCGCGCTTGATCCGTACGTACGGCCTTGCCGCTCAGGTACATCGCGCCGAGCGTGACGCAGTCCTCGACGATCGACGCGTCACAGCCGTTCGTGCACCCGATTGGATCGTCCTCGGCGCACGGCAGGCGCAGCTTGGGCGGCTCGGGCGGGGGCGCGATGGAAGCGGCCTCGGGCTTCGGTTCCCCCTCGCCGCGTGTTTCGGCCTCGTGGTCCGGGGTTTTTGCCGAGGGAGCCGGGCCGCAGGCGGCAAGGGCGAACGCCCCGAGCGTCAAAATGGCGGCGCCGTGGAGCAAGGGGCGCATCGGTGGAGGATGACATACCGCGGGGCCAAGCCGGCGGTTTTCCTCGCTTGGAACGTCCCGGGCGCCTCCCGTTTTTCGGCGGTCTTTTGGCCTCGGCGAGGACGGTGTAGGAAAGGGACATGGCTCCTATCTCCTTGCGATCCTCGCACACGCTCGACGAACCGAAGCTCGAGGCCCTCGTCGAGCTCATGTACCTCGCCGCCTACGCGGATGGAGATTTTGGCATGGAGGAGAAGAGCCACTTCACGCGGAGCGTGCAATCTCTCACGGATCGCAAGGTGACGCCTGCGCAGCTCGAGCAGCTCATCACGCGCCTCGACGCGGCCCGCAAGGCCTCGGGGACGGCGGCGCTCATCGCCGGCGCGCGGGAAGCCCTCGGCAGCCCCGGGGCCTGCCGCGTCGCTTTGAACCTCTCGATCGGCGTGATCGCGGCCGATGGGAAGATCACCACGAGCGAACGCGCGATGATCCACGAGATCGGCGCAGCGCTCGGCCTCGACCGTGAGGGGACCGAGGAGATGTTGCGTGAGGCGGAGGGTGGATGACGCTCTGCGCCGCCCCGGGCGCCAAAGGTGCGGAAGGGACCCGAGCGGCCTGATTCTTGTTAAATTGATGGCTCGTGAACTGGGCTAACCAAACCGGCTCGCATCTGATCCCGTTTCCGGTCCCCGGAACGACGCTCACGTCCACGCGCGGGACCTACGTCGTCGGGGCCCTCATCGGGGACGGCCAGTACGGATCGGTGTACGAGTGCATCGGCCCCTTCGATCAGCGGTACGCGCTGAAGATGCTACGGCCCGCGAACAAGTCCTACCAGGCGGTCAAGGACGAATGGGCGCAGGAGCTCCAGCGCCTCGAGCAGTTCCGCCATCCGAACATCGTCTACATCCACGACGCGTTCGAGAACAACTACCTCTTCTACCTCGCGCTCGAGCGCTGCGACACGAGCCTGCGCGCGCTGATCGGCCGCCCCTTCTCGGACCTCTTGCTCGTCGAGCTCTCGAGGCAGCTGCTCATGACGCTCCAGTACCTGCACGACAGCGGCGTCGTGCACTCCGATCTGCACGCGGGCAACGTGCTCATCTCGCAGCTCGATCGATCGCCGATCGTCAAGCTCACGGACTTCGGCGTGGCCCATCAACTCCAGGGCAGCACGCGCTGGTTTCGCCCACAGGTGGCGAACCCGAAGATCCTCACGCCGGAGCTCGTCAC
>JANMGF010000429.1:0-3414 GCA_031374535.1 Polyangium sp. (in: bacteria) | reverse complement strand
ATCGCCACGAACATGATCTCGGTCGGTCTCGACATCCCGAGGCTGGGGTTGCTCGTTGTCCTCGGTCAGCCGAAGTCGCACGCCGAGTACATCCAGGCAACGAGCCGCGTCGGTCGAACAGATGATCGGCCCGGGCTCGTTGTTACCTTACTCAACATCCACAAGCCGCGAGACCGCTCGCACTTCGAGCGTTTCAGCGCCTACCACGCCTCATTCTACCGTGCTGTCGAGGCGACGAGCGTCACCCCGTTCTCGCCACGCGCGATCGACCGTGGAATTGCGGCAGTCACGGTCGCGCTCGCGCGTCTGAGCATCCCGGAGCTGACCCCACCCCGCGGTGCCGAGGAGGTTGGCAAGGCAGCGCTGCACGATCGCGTGACCCGCATTCCCCGGCGCCTCGGCACACGCGCGGAGCAGGCGCACGTGGACGTGGACGAGGCACCCGAGATCGGGCGCAGGATAGAGAATCGCACGCGGGATTTGCTCGACTCGTGGCAGCGTACCGTAGAAAAAAATCGCGCAGTGACCGCGGGTCTCCAGTACCAGCGTGAGGAGCCTGTGCACCCGAGGTTACTTCGCGATCCGCTCGAACCCGTGCCCGAGGACCGCGACCTTCGGAAGTTCAAGGCGCAACGCTCTCTCCGCGACGTCGAGCCCAGCGTGGATGTGTACCTGAGAAAACCCGGCGTACGCCGGGAGGAGGACGGCTGATGGCCACGCACAAGCCGCGCACGAGTGGCTCGCCCAAGGCGGGACCGCGCCCCGAAGGACAGGTACGCCGGAGCCAGGTGCTCACGACCTTTGGCCCCGGCGCGCTCGTCGATTTCCCGAAGCACGCCGCGATCATGGGCGGGCTCGAGTCGTGGGGAGACCCCGATAAGGAGCGTTTTCAGCAGATCTTCGAGGAGCGTCTGGAGGCCGCCCTGCGCGCCAGGGAGCAGAACCCGCGCCTGCGCCTCTTCTCCCCGCCCACGAGCCCAGACGCACCCGACGCGCCGCCACGAGGGATTGCGGCCTTCGAATTTCCAGAGTGGTTCATCGAACAGCCGGAGGAAGCCTGGGTTGGCGAACGTGGCTTCCGATCGCGCCGCTTGGTCCACCGGAGAGCGATCGAACGCGGGAACTACGGCCCGGTCGTTCCGATCCGCTTCGTTCGGGCCTGTCCGAACGGCCACATCAGCGATATTGACTGGCGCGGCTTCGTTCACGGAGGACGCACGGATTGCGCGCGTGAGCTTTTCCTGGACGAGCGCGGAACGAGCGGCGACCTCGCCGACATCCTTGTGCGTTGCGCTTGCAAGGCGAGCCGATCACTTGTCGACGCAACGCAAAAAGGCGACCAGTCGCCCCTCGGCCCATGCTGGGGAGAAATGCCTTGGCTCGGCAATGCACCGATGGGAACGGGAGAAACCCCGGTCTGCGTCGATGAGCAGGGAAAACCGCGTCGCAACAAGCTTCTCGTGCGCTCGGCGACCAACGCGTATTTTCCGCAGAACGTGAGCGCAATCTCGATTCCTGTGGACGCGAGCAAGCAAGCGATCCGCCAGGCAGCCGAGGAAGCATGGGGGGATCTCGAGTCGGCTGAAGGGCCCGACGACATCGCGCACGAGCTAAAAAAGAATAAGTACAAGCACCTGCGGGAGCGCTTCACGCCGCAAGAGCTGTGGATCGAGGTGCAGCGCAAGAAATCGGGCGTGGGTGAGGAGCGGCGTGGGATCAAGGCGGCCGAGCTCGACACCTTTCTCGCGACACCCGAATCTGCCGGCGAAGATACGCCTGAAAAGGAAGATTTTTTTGCTAACGCGCTATCGCTCGACCCCGGGCGACGCGGTCCCATGCGACAAGTCTCGCGCATCGTCCTCGTACATCGAATGCGCGAGGTGATCGTTCAGCTTGGCTTTACGCGCTTCGAAGCACCGGCGCGTGATGTGGACTATGAGTTATCCCTCGGCGTCCGCACGGCGCCGCTGGCGCGTGAGGTGACCTGGCTGCCCGCCGTCGAAAATCGCGGTGAAGGCATCTTCTTGGCGCTCGATCCGGCTGCCGTCGCGAAGTGGCGTGACCGGCGTCAGGTCGTGGCGCGGGAGGCGCAGCTCGTAGCGGGGTTCGAGGCCTGGAAGAAACGCCGCCAGGTCAAGAACGCGCGCTTTCCAGGCGTGACATACGTGATGCTTCACTCGTTATCTCACTTGCTGCTCACGGCGGTCTCCCTCGAATGCGGATATGCAGCCAGCTCGATTCGTGAACGTGTTTACCTCGAACGCGACCGCTGCGGCATCCTGCTTTTCACTGGCACCCCCGATGCCGAGGGGACGCTGGGTGGCCTGGTCCAGGTGGGCAAGAAGCTCGGTCACCACCTCGACGCCGCGCTCGAGCTTGGGAGGCTGTGCTCGAATGATCCCGTGTGCGCGCAGCATCACCCGGATCACGCGCATGAGGAGCGCTTCCTCCATGGCGCTGCGTGCCACGGCTGCCTGCTCATTTCGGAGCCTTCGTGCGAATGGTCGAATGAACTGCTCGATCGCTCGCTGGTCGTCGACACGGTGGAGGACTTTGGCGCTGCCTTCTTTGGGGAGACGTGATGGAGCCCCTCGAGATCCCCAGCGAGACGCTCCTCCAGCTCGCCGAGGCTCTCGAGGCGGGCCATGTACGCGGCCCGCTCACGAAGTTCGGCCTGCGGACATTCACGACGTCGGCCGTGGCCGTCCAAGCGCTGGAGGAGCTACGGAAGACGGCGGAGAGTGAGGTTGCACTCGCCCGCATTTGCCGTCTTGTGGTCGCGGAGCGGGCTGCGATGGCAGCACGGGCGCCGAAGGTGGAGCTAGTATGGACCGGGCCGGAGCGTCTCGGCGCGTCAACGCGAGATACGAAGGTCGTCGTCGCCGAGTTGTTCAATCGGGCACGGCGGTCGGTCATCGTGTCAAGTTACAGCCTCGGGAGCGGAGCGAAGCTCTTCGCGCCGCTCGCCGCGAGGATGGCCGAGATCCCCACGCTGCGTGTTCGGATGTTCTTCGACCTCACGGTCGGCGATGAAGACATGGTGGGTCCGCGCACCCGCGCAGCGTACGAGGCCCGCTTTGTCAAACGCTTCCACGGCTCACAATGGCGTGGCGCACGCATTCCCGAGGTATTCCATGACCCGCGCACCATAGGTGACCATCGCATCAGCCTCCACGCGAAGTGCGTCATCATCGACGACGAGGTGGCGTTGGTTACCTCGGCGAACACATCGGCTGTTGCCCAGGAGGAGAACATCGAGGCGGGGGTGCTGATCGAGGACCGGCTCCTTGCATCGGCACTGGCAAAGCAGTTCGATGACCTCGTGACGGCAGGGCAGCTCGTGCCTGTCCGAGGAGTGGTCGGTTCTGGATGACTAGTACATCATCCCGGAAGTTCGTAGTGGTTCACGCGATC
>JANMGF010000423.1:0-2729 GCA_031374535.1 Polyangium sp. (in: bacteria) | reverse complement strand
CTACGACACCCTCGAGCAACGCGTCGCGGTGCGCACCCGTGAGCTCCAGGAAAAAAACGACGAGCTCGCGCGGACGCTGGGCGATCTCCGCGACGCGCAGGATCGTATGATCGTCCAGAACCGCCTCGCCGCGCTCGGCTCGCTCACCGCGGGTATCGCGCACGAGCTTCGCAATCCGCTGAACTTCGTCAACAACTTCGCCAGCGCGACGCTGGAGCTCGCCGGCGAGATGAAGACCGAGCTCGACGGGCTCTCCGGGCAGATCGACCCCGACGTCGCAGAGAACCTCGGTGAGCTCGGGAGCGATATGGAGCTCAACCTCACCAAGGTGGTCGCGCACGGCGAGCGCGCCGCCCGCATCATCAGCGCAATGCTCATGCATGCGCGTGGGGGAACCGGCGAGCGCTCGGAGACGAATTTGAACGTGCTCGTCCGCGAGAACGTGAGCCTCGCCTACCAGGGCGCGCGGAACCGCGACGCGACGTTCAACGTCACGCTCGACATGCAGCTCGACCCATCGATCGAGCCGATCACGATTGCCAGCCAGGAAATGGCGCGCGTGTTCCTGAATCTCGTGGACAATGCCTGCAGCGCGGCCCATGCGCGCCGTCGCGCGGCTGGGGAGTCCTTCGAGCCTCTCATCGGGGTCCGGACGAAAGAGCTCGGCGACCGCGTCGAGATCCGCGTGATCGACAATGGCCTCGGCGTGCCGCGCGCGATCCTCGGCCGGATCTTCGATCCCTTCTTCACGACCAAGCCGACCGGGGAGGGCACCGGGCTCGGGCTCTCGATCAGCCGGGAGATCGTCGAGCAGGGGCACGGCGGCGCGCTGCGGCTCGAGACGAAGGAGGGCGAGGGCACGGAGTTCATCGTGACCCTACCCCGACGGTAATTCAGGGTCGCTTTTTTCTCCTGGAATCGTGAGCGCCATGTCCGGCGGCCCGCCTCGTGCATCGGTTCGCGGCGAAATCGCAGGAGGCGACTCTCATGAGAACGAATCGCTCTTCTCTCCTCGCCGGAATCTCCCTGGTGGCGGCGCTCTCGATTCCAGGCATTCTCGTGGCTCCCATGGGTTGCAAGCATGGAGGCACCTCCCAGGCGGAGGTCAACGCCCCAGAAAAGCCCAGCATCGCGCTCATGCAGCGCATGTGGGACGCATGGGGCACCCTGGATCCCGAGCGCGTCGCGCCTTTCTACGCGAAGGACCCGGACCTCGTTTTTTACGATATCGCGCCGCTCCGGTACCTCGGCTGGAGCGCCTACGCCGCGGGTGTGAAGGGATTTCTCGCCACGTTCAACGCGTTCGTGCCCAAGGTCCGTGAAGGGGCCATGATCCGCGTCGAAGGAAATCAGGCAATTGGAACCGCGATCGTCCACTTCGATCTCACCTATCAGGACGAGACGAAGGAGAGCTTCGATGCGCGCTGGACCGTCGTCTGGGAGAGGCGCGGCGACGCGTGGCTCGTCATCCACGAGCATGTCTCCGCGCCCATGAGCGACGGCCCGACCGAAGGCATGGAGAACCAAGCGCCCCAGGGCGCGCCGTCTCCGTAGCGGCCCTTTTTAATCCTCTCCGCTGCGTCCACGAGAGCGTTTTCGCTCCCCCGCGCGTTTTTTCTCGTCGAGGCGCCTTTGCACCGCGCCTCGGCTCGGGCGCGTGGGCTTGCGAGGTTTGGGCGCGATCAGCGCGGCCGCCACGATCTCCCGGATCTTCTCGTATGCGTCCGCGAGGTTTCTCCCCTGATCCCGGGTTTTCTGGCTCGTGATGCGGAGCTTTCCCTCGGCGTCGAGGCGCGTCCGCACCGCAAGAACGAGCCGCGCGTGGGCTCCTTCGTCGAGTCCGACCACGGCGGCGAGATCCACCCGTACGTCCACCTTCGATTCGACCTTGTTCACGTTTTGCCCGCCGGGGCCGGAGCTGCGCGCCGTCGTCACGGCGAGGGCGGACGCCGGCACGTGAACGCGGTCGTTCACCACGATGGCGCCTTCGGGGGTCTCTCCTGCGTCTCTCGGATCCACGGATCGTCTCCTCGTCGCGGCACAGGAAAGCACCGCTTCGCTTTTTCGTCGAGATTCCAGGAGCGGGCATCATCCGATGGAAAGTCGGCTCACCGATGCGCGCGCCGTCTATTGCCAGGCCCCGCCGACCTCCGGTAGAGTCCGCGTTCCCGTCATGAGGGCGTCGTGAGTGATCGGCAGGGGGGTATCATCGGGCTCGCTTCGGCGCGTGGGGGCGTCGGGCGCGCGATGGCCGTGGCCAACATCGGCGCGCTCCTCGCGCAGAAGGGAAAACGCGTCCTCCTCGTGGATCTGGCCGTCGACGAGCCGGCACTCGAGCGGTATTTCCAGGGGCGAGGCAAGGCCGACAGCGGCCTCGGGGTCGTCGATTTTTTCGAGCACGTGCGCGCGGCCGTCGCCCCGCTGCTCCCGCTGTCGCCGGGCAGCCGCTGGCGGGAGGCGCCGATCGAGGGGATCGTGCGCGCGGCGGCCCTGCAGCGGCTCGACGGTGGCGCCGGGATTCGCGTGGTGCCGCTCCGGCTCGGAGGAATGCCGTCCGAGCTCTTTTACTGGCCCGCGGAAGGCAAGCGGTCCGCCGTGGCGCGCGCGCGGGTGATCGAGGAGTGCCCGTGGCTTTTTGCGCCCCTCGCCCAGGCCTTGCGCGCCCGGTACGACGTGGTGCTCGTCAATGTGCCCTCGGGCAGGACCGAGGCGACCGCGCTCGTGGCGAG
>JANMGF010000388.1:0-4014 GCA_031374535.1 Polyangium sp. (in: bacteria) | reverse complement strand
CGCGGCGGCGCAGATCTACATGAAGTAACGAGCGTCCCCGCTCGCGCTTCCGCTCCCGCCCCCGTTTCCGCGCGCTCCAAGCTCTCCGTTTTCTCCCGCAATCTCCAGCGTTTGCGTCCGCGGTGCCGACGCCGGTGCCGTGCATGACTTGCCCGACTGCGCACGCTCGCCGCGGGCCCGAAGTTCGCTAGCGCACCCCGCGAACGTCGCGGCGGGCCGGTGCGGGCGGCCGCGATGTCCGTCCACGGCTCGCGGCAAAGATGCATAGATTTCTCCCCACCACGCGGGTCGATGAGGCCCGCCCCGGGCGCGAAGGCAGGGCCGCGCGGCCGGCGTTCGAGCACGAGGCGACCTTCCACGTCGAAGGCCTCTCCTGCCGGAGCTGCGCGCGCCACGCCGAGCAGGCCCTGCGCGCCCTGCCCGGCGTCCGCGCCGCCTCGGTCGGCTTCTTCGGCGAGATCGCCCAGGCCATCTACGACGTCCGTGTCACGAGCGAACGCGAGATCCTCGCAGCCATGGCCCAGCGGGGCTTCACGCTCACGGCCGCCGCGGGCGCAGTGCCGAGCGAGCGGGCGCGGCTCGACGCGGGCAGGTTCGGGCTCGTCGTCGCGCTCCTCGCCAACCTGATCGCCCTCGCGTCGTGGAGGCCCACGCGCGCCCCGGAGCGCGAGATCGCCTGGGTCGAGCTCGGCTTCACGTTGCTGCTCTTCGCCGTGGCAGGACCGCCGCTCTGGCACCGCGCCCGCGCCCTCCTGCGCCGCGGCGTCGTGGGCAGCGAGGTCATCGCGCTCGGTTGCGCCACGAGCGCGCTCGTCCTCGGGGTCGCCGCCATGACGCTCGATCCAGGCAGGGCCACGTCGATCTCTTCGAGGCTCGCGCGCCTCGGCATCGAGCTCGACGGCGTGTCGCTCGTCTCCTTCGAGGCCTCGGGCTCCATCCTCGGCTTCGCGATCCTCGCGTTGTACCTGCACGCGGAGCTGCTCGCGCGGGCGTTCCGCGGCCTCACGCGCGCCGCCGTGGCCCGCGAAACCCGCGTGCGCCGCCTGGGCCCGAACGGCGTGGACGAGCGCGTCGCGTGCGTTTTGCTCGCGCCCGGGGACCCCGTGCGGCTCGGCGAGGGCGACGTGGCCCCGGTGGACATCGTGCTCGAAGCCGCGGCGCGCGTGGCCTTGCCGGAGGGCCGCGCCGTGGACCGGGCCGCGGGAGAGGTGATCGAGACCGGGGTGAGGTTGCTCTCGGCCGAGGTGACCGGGCGCGTGGCCAAGGCACCCTGCTCGGAGATCGACGCCGCGGCGGACGCGGAAGCGCATCGCGTGGCCCTGCGTATCGAGCGCGACGCGCGGCAACGCAGCGGGCGGGACTTCGCCCACGTCGCGTCCCTCGCCCTTTCGGTCGCGGCCGTCGCGTTCGCGGGCTTCGCGCTCGTGGTGCACGCGATGCTCGGCGCCGGCCCCTTCCATCCCGAGGGATACCTCACCGCGATCGCCGTGCTCGTCGGCGCCTCGCCCGCGGCCTTCGTGCTCGCGATCCCGGCCGCGCGGACCATCGCCGTGCTCCGTGCGCGCGCGGCGGGCGTGGTCGTCAAGGATCCGGCGATGCTCGAGAGCCTCGCCGACGCCACGATCGCCTGCTTCGACAAGGCCGGCACCGTGACGGCCGGCGCGCCGCGGGTCACGCGCCTCGCCTGGAGCGATTTGCCGGACATCTCGATCCTCGAGGACGTCGCCGCGCTCGAAGCGGCCTCGGCGCACCCCGTCGGCCGCGCCATCGCAGGCCACCTCGCGGCGGCGGGCGTGCGGGCCGGGCAGCTCGACGAACCCGCGGACGTGCGGCCCGACGGCGTGGTGGGCCGGGCGCGCGGCGGGCTCGTGGAGGTCTCGGCGGCGCGGCGCAGCGATCCCCGTCCCCCGGAGTCGCGCGCGGAGACGAGCCTCGTGTGTGTCCGCAGGAACGGGGTCGTCGCGGCGTGGTTCGAGCTCTGGGATGCGCCGCGCGCGGGGGCACCGCAGGCTTTGCGCGCGCTCTTCCAGCGCGGCCTCGGCTGCCGCCTCGTGAGCGGCGACGGCCCCGAAGCGACCCTCGCCCTCGCGCACCGGCTCGGCGTGCCCGCGCTCGGCGGGCTCGGCCCCGCTGAAAAATCCCTCCACGTGCGGGATCTCCAGCAAACCGGCGCGCGGGTCGTCCACATCGGCGACGGCACGGACGACCGCGCGCGCCTCACCCCGGCCGAGGTCTCGATCGCCATCGCCCCCGGCGCCCTCCCCGCCTCCGTGGCCGCGCCCATCGTGCTCTGCGAGCCGCGCCTCGAGACCCTCGCGTGGCTCGTCGATCTGGCCCGCGCCCTGCGCGCCTCGGGCCGGCAGTGCCTCGTGCTCTCCATGGCCTACAACGCGGTCGTCATCCCGCTCTGCGCCGCGGGCCTCGTCGGCCCCCTCGCGGCCTCGGCGCTGGCCCTCGTGGAAGCGGCTCTTCTCTGCGGAAACGCGGCGCGCCTCCTGGTTTCGCCCCGGCTACCCGGCGCGACGGCGCCCCCGGGTTTGCCCACCGCG
The DNA here is from genome assembly GCA_031374535.1 of Polyangium sp. (in: bacteria). Taxonomy (GTDB): domain Bacteria; phylum Myxococcota_A; class Polyangia; order Polyangiales; family Polyangiaceae; genus Polyangium. Next base: position 1,465 of record JANMGF010000388.1, on the reverse strand, counting down.
GGCGCCCTTTCGCGCGTCCGGACAGACCAGGGCCTCCCCCTTCCGCCCTGACGAACCTCGTACGATCGTGCGAGAGAGAGGTCGCCGCGGCGCTCGTTCCGGGGTAAACTCGTCGCCTATGCACTTCGCTTCTCGTCTGCTCTGGTGCTCCCTCTTTGCCACGGCGGGGCCGCTCCTCGGCTGTGCCCCGAGCGAAGAGAGAACCGCGGAGGCGCCCTTTTCCCAGCCTCCCCCGGAGGGCCCCACGTCCGAGCTCGTCTTCATGCAAGACGGTCCGCTCTCGCTCGGCGTGCGTGAAGAGACCACGATCACGGTGCGTATCGAGCCGCCTTCGTCCGAGGAGGTGTGGTTCGTCATGCTCGGCGACTCGCTCGACGCGACGCTCGATCGCGTGGCGGCGACGATGAACGAAGAGGGCACGGCGACCGTATCGATGCGCGCGCCGAACAAGCCGACGACGTACCGCATCCGCGCATGGATCAAGGACGGCCCCTCGGCCGAGCTGCCCGTGACCGTGAGCGGCGACGGCTTCGCCACGCTCTCGATCCTGCCCCTCTACAAGGGCAAACGTGACATCACCACGTGGACGACGACCGTGGTTCCGCGCTCGACGTGCGAGTCGGTCTCCCCGCTCCTTCCCTTCGCCCCGGCGAGTGATCTCGTCGCGGAGGGGCCTGTGGACCAGCCGATCTTCGTGGATAACGTCACCGTCGGACCGACGTTCGCGGTGGCCGTGCGCGCGGGCCATTACGCCTGGGGCTGCGCGACCACGAGTGGGCTCATCGCGGGCACGACGTCGACGGTGAAGGTGAACATCATCGACAAACCCCTCGCCGTCGCGGAGACGGAGCTCGAGGTGGCGTTCGGCTTCCTGCCCATGCAGGCGCCCTTCCTGGCCATGATGGAAGCCGCGGGCAAGAGCCTGATCGACCTGTTTTCCCCCGTGGACGTCGACATGGCCGCCACGTTGCTCGACGGCATGGCCGCGCGCGTGTCCGAAGACGACGCCACGCTCTTCGCCGAAACGCGCGCCTCGAACGGCTGGGACACGATCACCCTGGATCACCTCGCCGCGCAGCCGACCTCGCTGCGGGCCGCGATCGAAGGATTCATCGCGCAGGGCACCGCCGCGCCGCCGAGCGAGATCTTCGGACAGCTGAGCGCGCTCTCGGCCGTCCCTGGGTACGGGACGTTTTCCCCGCTCCGCTTCGGCGCCGTGCCCGGGGACGAAGCGGGTATGCCGGGCACGCACCTCGTGAAGATGCAGGGCGAGCCGGGCGACATGGTCCACGTCAAGGGATCCCTCTTCTGGTTGCCCACGCGGTACGTGGGTGGCGCGTGCAAGACCGTCGCGCTCGCGGGCGCGCCCGAAGGCTCCACGATGGGGGATGCGCTCGCGACGATCGCCGGATGCGACGCGCTGGGCGAGGCCCTCGTGGGCTTCGGGTCCTGTGACGCCTCGTGC